>JAQTSL010000339.1 GCA_028711355.1 Rhodoferax sp. | reverse complement strand
GCCCTGTATCCACAGGACGGCAACGACAGCACCACCTTGCTGCGCCGCGCCGGACTGGCTCTGGCTGCGGCCAAGCGCCGACATGAGACGCTTGAATTTGCCGCTGACTGGCCTGACGAATCCCAACACACGCAGCTCTCGCTGATCGGTGAGATGCGCGAGGCCTTGCAGCGCGGCGAATTCATCATTTACTACCAGCCCAAGCTACACCTGGCCACGCACAAAATCACCGCCACCGAGGCGCTGATCCGCTGGCGCCATCCGGTCAAGGGCATGGTGCCGCCGATGCAGTTCATCCCGTTTGCCGAGCAGACCGGGTTTATTCGCGACATCACGCCTTGGGTGCTGCGCCAGGTTATTACGGATGCGGCGCAGTGGACTAAAGATGGCCGGTCAATCGTTGCGTCGGCCAATCTGTCCACGCTTGATCTGCGCTGCCAGGGTCTGGTGCAAGACGTGGCGCGGATGCTGGCCGAATCAGACCTGCCGCCCGAGCGGCTATGCCTGGAGATTACCGAAAGCGCGTTGATGGATCAGCCCGATCTGGCGCTGCAGCATCTGAACGATTTGTCAGCGCTGGGTTTGAAGCTGTCGATTGACGACTACGGCACCGGCCAGTCGTCACTGGCTTACGTCAAGACCTTGCCGGTCAACGAGCTCAAAATCGACCGCGCTTTTGTGACCGACGTGGATCACACCCCCAGGAACGCCGCCATCGTCCGTTCCACCCTTTTGCTTTGCCGCGAACTGGGGCTTTCGGTGGTGGCCGAAGGCGCAGAAACGGCTGAAGAACTGGCCTGGCTCACGTCCAATCAATGCGATCTGGTGCAGGGTTACGTGGTGGCCAAGCCCATGCCGCTGAAAGAATTTTTAAGTTGGGTTGAAAAATACAACCAACCTGATACTTGCGGGACAGATCTTTAGCTCTGTCCCCAACTGATTAAACCTTGTGGGACAGATTTTTAGCTTTGTCCCCTACTGATTGGAAATCATGCCTACACATTTCGACTGTCAACTTTTTGTCATTGGTGGCGGCTCGGGTGGTGTGCGCGCTGCGCGCATCGCGGCCAACCTGGGCGCGCGGGTGATCATTGCCGAGAACTTTCGCTACGGCGGCACTTGCGTCATTCGCGGTTGTGTGCCCAAGACGCTGCTGGTGTATGCCTCGCACTATGCGCAAGAATTTGCCGACGCTGCAGGCTTTGGCTGGAGCGTGCCACCGGCCACCTTCTCGTGGCCCAAGCTGATTGCCGCCAAAGACGCGGAAATCAGCAAACTCAGCGCCATGTATGAGAAGAACCTGCTAGCCGCTGGTGTGCAAGTGCTGCAAGGTGCCGCGCGCGTGGTGGATGCGCATACCGTCGAGGTGAATGGCCAGCCATGGCGCGCCGAACATATTCTGGTGGCTACCGGCGGCACGCCGTTTTTGCCCTCGCTGCCAGGCATCGAACACGCCATCACCTCCAACGAGGTGTTCAACCTGCCCGAGCAGCCCCAGCGGGTGCTGATTGTGGGCGGCGGCTATATCGCGGTGGAGTTTGCCGGCATCTTCCATGGCTTGGGTTCTGATGTGACGCTGGCGTACCGGGGTGAGCAGATTTTGCGTGGCTTTGACGATGATTTACGCAGCCACCTGCACGATGAGATGGCGCAAAAAGGCGTGCGCATTCTGTTGCACACTGACGTCACCGGGATCGAAAAGCAGAGCGATGGCAGTTTGCGAGTTGGCCTGCGTGGCGGCAGCGGTGGTGCGCCAAGCCCGTGCTTTTTTGACGCTGTACTGTACGCCACAGGCCGGGTACCCCAAACGCCTGGCCTGGGCCTGGCTGAGGCTGGCGTGGCGCTGGACAACACCGGGGGTGTCATCGTCGATGCCTACGGCCACAGCAACGTGCCCAGCATTCACGCCGTGGGCGATGTGACCAACCGCATTGCGCTCACACCAGTCGCCATTCGCGAAGGTGCCGCCCTGGCGCAGACGCTGTTTGGCACCGCACCCACCGCTGCCGACCTGACCACCGTGCCCTCTGCCGTGTTCAGCCAGCCGCAGATCGGCACCGTGGGTTTGACCGAAGAAGAAGCGCTGCAGCAGGTGGCGCAGATTGACATTTACCGCGCCAACTTCCGCGCGTTGGGTCGGGGTCTGGCCGGTGGCAAAGAGCGCACGCTGGTCAAGCTGATTGTCGACAGCGCCAGCCAGCGCGTGCTGGGTGCGCACATGGTCGGCGACGACGCAGCCGAGATCATCCAGAGTCTGGCAGTGGCGATCCGCATGGGTGCCACCAAGGCCGACTTTGACGCCACCGTGGCACTGCATCCCACGTCAGCCGAAGAGTTTGTCACGTTGAAAGAAAAAACCACCCGAACCCGCCAGGCGTGAATGCTGCATGAACCCACAGACAGAAATCATTGACGGCCTGACCCGGGCCTCGGCCTGTATTTCGCCCAAATACTTTTACGACGCAGCGGGCTCAGCGCTGTTTGAGCAGATCACCCGGTTGCCAGCGTATTACCCCACCCGCGTCGAACGCCAGATCATGACCACGCATGGCGCAGACATTGCGCAACGCATCGGCACAGGTGGCACGGTCATCGAGCCCGGTGCCGGCAACTGCGAAAAGGCTCGCGCGCTGTGTCAGCTGATTCGGCCCGAGCGCTTTGTGGCGCTGGACATCTCTGAAGACTTTTTGCATCAGGCCGTGGCCGGACTGCGTGCTGCCTTGCCAGGCGTTACCGTCAGTGCCGTGGTGGCCGACTTGACGCACGCCATCGCGCTACCCGTGGATGTACCCATGCCACGGCGGCTGGTGTTTTACCCCGGCTCGTCCATTGGTAACTTTGATCCACCTCATGCACTGGCCTTGCTCACCCGATTGCGCCGGTTGCTCGACACCGACGGCGTCTTGCTGATCGGCGTGGATCTGGTCAAAGAAGAGGCTGTGCTCAACGCCGCCTATGACGATGGCGAAGGGATCACGGCGGCCTTCAACCGCAATGTTCTTAACCACGTCAACCGCCTGATTGACAGCAACTTTGAACCCGGTCAGTGGCAGCACCGGGCATTTTTCAACGCCGCCGAGTCGCGCATCGAAATGCATCTGGAGGCCCGGGCCGACACCTTGGTGCACTGGCCGGGTGGCGGACGCAGTTTTGTCCGTGGCGAGCGCATCCATACCGAAAACAGCTACAAATACCGGGCCGACGATTTTGTTGCATTGCTGCATCGTGCCGGTCTGTCGCAGACGCAGATATGGAGCGATCCCGCCAACTGGTTTGCCGTGATACTGGCCCGGCCGTGAAGCACTCCCTGGAGTTTCCCAAGATGAATCCTGAGTCAATCGTTCCAAGCTATCAAACGGTGCGGCAACACACGCTGGCGCTGGCTGCCCCATTAAGTGCCGAAGACTGCTGCGTCCAGTCCATGCCCGATGCCAGCCCGGTCAAATGGCATCTGGCGCACACCACCTGGTTTTTTGAGACCTTTGTGCTGGAGCGCTGGGAGCCGCACTTCAAACCCTTTGATGCGAGCTTTCGGGTGTTGTTCAATTCGTACTACAACGCGGTTGGCGACAAGCACCCACGACCCCAACGCGGCATGCTCACACGCCCGGGGCTGGACCTGGTGCTGGCTTATCGCGCCAACATTGATCAGCGACTGCTCGCATTGCTGGCGATATCGCCTGCGGATACGGAACTTCTTCAACTGGTGGAACTTGGCATTCAGCACGAGCAGCAACACCAGGAGCTGCTGTTAACCGATGTCCTGCATTTGTTGTCGCGCAA
>JAQTSL010000338.1 GCA_028711355.1 Rhodoferax sp. | reverse complement strand
CTGAGCGTGTCCCAGCAAATTGCTGACAACATCGCCACTTACCTGACCTATGGCGTGAGCGCCAGCGCACCGTCTGGCAATGCACTGACCACGCAGACCATCACGTTTACTTCACCTGGTCAGCAAACACTGGGAACAACCCCGGCATCGCTGCTGGCGACAGCCAGCTCGGGCTTGACGGTGACGTTGGCGTCAATCACAGCGTCGGTTTGCTCAGTCAGCGCAAGCACCCTGACCCTGTTGGCTGCTGGCAATTGCACGCTGACGGCCAGCCAGACCGGCGACACCAGTTATGCAGCAGCACCCAGTCAACAAGTCAGCTTCAGCGTGATTGACCCCAATGCAACCGGCACAACCACACCGATCACGCCGACCGTTCCATCGACACCGGTTCAAGTGATTCCGGTCGCCACCACAGGCAAAACACTGTACGCAGCGCAATGCGCGGGCTGTCATGGCGCCGCCGCAGCAGGTGCCAGCAAAGTGCTTAACGGTGCCAACAGTGCCCTCACCATCCTGAATGCGATCACCACCAACCTGGGGGGAATGGCTGCGCTGACCAGTTTGACCAATCAAAGCCTGGCCGATATCGCCGCGTACCTGGCGACCCCGGCGATCTGATCAAACCGCCAACGCCGCTTCAATGTCTTTGGTCAAGCTTTCGGGCGTATCGGTCGGCGCGTAGCGGTTCAGCACGGCGCCGTCGCGGCCCACCAGAAACTTGGTGAAGTTCCACTTGATTGCCTTGCTACCGAGCAGTCCCGGGGCTTCTTTGCACAGCCACTGAAACAGCGGATGCGCCTGGGCACCGTTGACGTCAATCTTGGCCATCATCGGGAACGTCACGCCGTAGTTGAGCTGGCAAAAGCTGGCAATTTCGCCGTTGCTGCCACTGTCTTGCTCGCCAAACTGGTTGCACGGAAAACCCAGCACCGCCAGGCCTTGCGCGGCGTAGCTGTCGTGCAGCTTTTCCAGCCCGGCAAATTGCGGCGTAAAGCCGCACGCGCTGGCGGTGTTGACGATCAGCAGCACTTTTCCCTTGAATTTCTTCAGTGCCACTTTTTTGCCATCAATTTTCAAAGCTTCAAAGTCATAAACAGACGCCATGGTCAACCTTTCATTAAGACGTGGACATCACTACCAGTGGCACACTGTAAGGCCTGAACGAAAACCCTGCTAGCACCAGGCGTTCAGCCGAGCGCCTTGTCGTTGCGGGCAATCGCCAGCAGACGCTGCACTTCGGACGCGTGATCGCGACAGTTGCGTGCGTGCCAGCGCTGGATCAGCAGCATGAAGCCGGCGATCACCAGACCAAACAGCGTGATCGCGCCAAACGTCGGCAGGCCCAACCCAGTGGCCAGGCTGTAAAGCGCGCCCAAGCCCAAAATGCACGCTTGTTCGTTAAAGTTCTGTACCGCAATGGAGCGGCCCGCACCCATCAGGTTATGCCCCCGGTGTTGCAGCAAAGCGTTCATCGGCACCACCAAAAAACCGCCCAGCGCACCCAGCAAAATCAGGAAAGGCGCGGCAACCCAGACGTTGCTGATAAAGATCAGCACAATGATCAGCACGCCCATGCCAATCCCCAGCGTGATCACGCGCGGGCCGTCTTCCAGCCGCATTCGCAGTGACGCCAGCACCGCGCCAACGGCCATGCCAATGGCGACCACCCCTTGCAACGCCGACGCCTTTGTGACGCCATAGCCCAGCGCCGCTGCCGCCCAGGCCAACACGATAAAGCGCAAATTGCCCGCCACACCCCAGATCAGCGTGGTAGCCGCCAGTGAAATCTGTCCCAATTTGTCGCGCCACAGTCGCGCGTTACACGACCAGAAGTCTGGCAACAGCGACAGCATCTTGTTGGGCAGCGGTCGCATCAGCACACCCGTCAGCGGAATATGGGTATTGAACCAGGCCGCCAGAAAATAGACAAAAATCAAGACTGAAATAGCGGCCTCGGGCGGGTTATTGATGCCGGTGTCAAGCAACGGAAAGTCCAGCGCCAGCAATTGGCTGGCCAAGTGGGGGGCGACCAGTTGGCCGCCCAGCAGCACGCCCAGAATGATTGAACCGATGGTCAGCCCCTCGATCCAGCCGTTGGCCTTGACCAGTTGCGAGGCTGGTAGCAGCTCGGTCAGGATGCCGTACTTGGCCGGCGAATAGGCCGCCGCTCCCAGCCCAACCACCGCGTATGCCATCAGCGGGTGTGTGCCAAATAACATGAACAGGCAACCCGCGACCTTGATAAAGTTGCTTAACAGCATGACGCGGCCTTTCGGCATCGAATCGGCCAGTGCGCCGACAAACGGCGCTAACACCACGTAAAACAGCGCGAACATCGGCACCAGTGCGGCCTGCTGCCACTGTGGCGCGTGGCTGGAGCGCAGCAATTGCACGGCGGCGACGAACAAGGCGTTATCGGCGAGCGAGCTGAAAAACTGCGCCGCCATGATGGTGTAGAAGCCGCGTTTCATGTGCAGGGAATGCGCCCGGGGGCCGGGCGTTCGATCGGGCGATGTGTCTCCAAAAGGTGCCGGGTTATAGCACGTCGCGGCAATGTGAAAATCGCCCCATCGCATCACCCGCCAACCTCATGCCCCGCCCGATCCTTGCCACCATCCATCCTGCTGCACTGCAGCACAATTTAGAACGCTGTCGTCGTGCCGCGCCAGACGCCAAGGTCTGGGCGGTGGTCAAGGCCAACGCCTACGGTCACGGCATTGAGCGCGCCTACCCCGGCCTGCGTGGCGCCGACGGATTTGCGCTGCTCGATCTGCTGGAGGCGCAGCGTGTGCGTGAGCTGGGCTGGCGCGGTCCGGTCCTGCTGCTCGAAGGTGTGTTTGAGCCGCGTGACCTGGAGCTGTGCTCGCGCCTGAGCCTGTGGCACACGGTGCACTGCGACGAGCAAATTGATATGCTGGCAGCGCACAAGACCCATGTGCCACAGCGGGTGTTTCTGAAAATGAATTCGGGTATGAACCGGCTGGGCTTCACCCCTGGCCAGTACCGCAGCGCCTTTAGCCGCCTGAACGCCTTGCCACAAGTCGAAGAAATCTCGCTGATGACGCACTTTAGCGACGCCGACGGCGCACGCGGCATTGCGCATCAGGTGCAGGTGTTCAACCAGATCACCGGTGACTTGCCGGGTGAGCGCAGTTTGAGCAACAGCGCGGCCACCTTGCGCCACAGCCAGCCGCCGGGTGGCGCCGCGCTGGTGTCCGACTGGGTCCGCCCGGGTATCGTGCTGTACGGCAGCGCACCCGACCATCCGCTGCGCACCAGCGCTGACTGGGAATTACAACCGGGCATGACGCTTTCATCAAAAATAATAGCTACTCAGGCAATAGATAAGGGCGCTAGCGTCGGTTATGGCTCTACGTTTGTGGCGGATGCAGCGATCCGAGTTGGCGTGGTGGCGTGCGGCTACGCCGACGGCTACCCGCGTGTGGCGCCGACCGGCACACCGGTGCTGGTGGCCGGCATCCGCACGCGGTTGGTCGGGCGTGTCAGCATGGACATGATCACGGTCGATCTGACACCGCTGGAAGCGGCGGGTGTAAGCGTTGGCGTGGGCACTGAGGTCACCTTGTGGGGCTGTGCTGGCAGCGGTGCCAGCCTGGGCATCGACCAGGTGGCGCACGCCGCTGGCACGCTCGGCTACGAGCTGATGTGTGCGCTGGCAGCGCGCGTACCGGTTCAAGTGCAGACGCAATGACGGCCTACGTGCCAGTGCCGCTGGGGCGGGTTCAGATCGGCAAGCCGATCCCGGTGGACGTCTGGAGCGCC
>JAQTSL010000337.1 GCA_028711355.1 Rhodoferax sp. | reverse complement strand
ACCAGCAAAATCGTCATGCCCTGCGCCTTGAGCGTGCGGATCACGTCGAACACCTCTTGCACCAGCAGCGGTGCCAGCCCCATCGACGGCTCGTCGAGCAGCAGCAGGCGCGGCTGCCCCATCAGCGCGCGGCCAATCGCCAGCATCTGCTGCTGGCCGCCCGACAAGGTGCCCGCGGGCAGAGCGCGCTTTTCTTCGAGCACCGGAAACATCGCAAAAATCCTGGCCAGATCCGCCGTCGCTTCGCTGTTGGACCGGGTGTAGGCGCCCAGGCGCAGGTTGTCTTCGATGGTGAGTGGCCCAAACACCTGGCGCCCCTCGGGGCTTTGGCAGATGCCACGACGCACGCGCAGGTCGGCGCGCAGGCGCGAAATGTCTTGCCCGTCAAACTGGATGCTGCCAGCGCTCATCGGCTGCACGCCCGAGAGCGTGCGCAAAAACGTCGTCTTGCCAGCGCCGTTGGCCCCGACCAGCGCCACGGTTTCGCCACGGCGCACCTCCAGGCTGATGCCTTTCAGGGCCTGGATGCGGCCGTAGCAACTCTGCATGTCTTGCACGCGCAGCAACACGTCGCTGGTAGTGACCACCGGACGGGTCTTGAGCGCACCAACGGCGTGGCCGCCCATGCCCAGCGACTCAGGAGCGACGCTGACGATGCGGTGGTAAAGCTCGCGAAACTCGGCCTGCGCCTGGTCACCAAACACCGGGTCGCTGGCGTCCAGAAACGCCGCATTCAGCGCCACCCAGTCTTCGGGCAGCAGGTGCGTGCGCGCCAGCGGCAGCAGTTGGCGCTCTTCCAGCAAGATGTGGTTCTTGATGCCGGCGGTATAGCTACGTACCTGCTGCGCCAGCGCACTTAAGGCCAAGCTGCCAACCTCGGCTTCGGCCAACGCGGTACGCAATTCGGCCAGGCGGCGCGGGCCCTCGGTGTGGTCAACCTGCAAACGGTCGATCAGCGCGGCAGCGGGCGCGTGGCGCTGGCGCAGCCGTGGGAACAGCACCCGATCTTCCTTCGGGTGGTGCATCCGGTCGGCGTATTGCTCCAGGTAGAGCAGCGCACGCGCCACAAACTCTTCTTGCAGAGGTTGTTCGTGCGCCAGTTCGTCGGCGTGCTGATCCAGCGCGGTGGCCAGGCGCCAGAGGTTGTTGTGGTCTTCGCTGATACGGCGCAGGGCGTCCATGTTGTTATTCCGGGGCTTAGGCTTGTGCGCCCAGGTAGGCGGCGATCACGTCGGGGTTGGCGCGCACTTCTTCGCCACTGCCTTCAGCCAGCTTTTTGCCGTAGTCCAGCACCAGAATACGATCTGACAGGTTCATTACCAGCTTCATGTCGTGCTCGACCAGCACCACCGTCACGCCGCTGTCGGCCACCTTGCGCACCAGTTCATCGACCGCCTGCGTTTCTTTCGGGTTCAGGCCGGCGGCGGGCTCGTCCAGAAAGATCAGGCGCGGTTGCATCGCCAGCGCACGCGCAATTTCCAGGCGCTTGAGCGCACCGTAAGGCATGGCGTCGGCACGGGCTTCAACAAAGGCCTCCAGACCAACAAAGCGCATCAACCCGGCCGCCTCTTCGCGCAGTCCGGCGTCGCGCTTCTTTAAGGCCGGCCAGCGCAACGCGGCTTTGAAGGGGTTGCGGTCCAGCCGCAGATGCGCACCGACCATCACGTTCTCAAGCGCGCTCATGTTCATGCAGATTTGCAGATTCTGGAAGGTGCGCGCCATGCCGCGGCGCGCCAGCGCGTCAGGGCTCAGGCCGACGATCGACTGCCCGTCCAGGTGGATGCTGCCGTGTGTCGGCGTGTAGATGCCGGTGATCAGGTTAAACAGCGTGGTCTTGCCCGCGCCATTGGGGCCGATCACCGCATAGACCAACCCGGCGTCGATGCTGAAGCTGACGTTTTGCACCGCCTTGACGCCACCAAAGTGAATTGAAAGGTCCGTTACATCGAGCAGCGCCATGGCTTAGTCCCGCGCCCATTTGGCCGCCAGCGTGGGCACCAGCCCGCGTGGCAAAAAGATCATGCACAGCATCAGAATGCCACCAAAAGCCACCGTCTCCCAGCCTTCAAACGCAGTCAAGGCTTGCGGCAGCGCGGTCAGCAGCACAGCGCCGACGACCGAGCCATAAACCGACGCCATGCCCCCCACCACCACCATCGTGACCAGCTCGATCGAGTGAAAAAAGTCTGCCAGATTGGGTGTGACAAAGCCCACGTAATGCGCCGTTATGGACCCCATGAACGCAGCAAATACCGCCGACATGACAAAAATCACCACCTTGTAACGCACCACATCGACACCGACCACGCGTGAAGCCACCTCAGAGCCGTGCAGCGCCCGCAGCGCGCGCCCGAACGGCGCGTCGATCAGGTTCAGCGAGGCCCACACGCTAAAGCACAAAATCAGCGCCACCACCCAATACCAGACCTGGTCGCCTGACAGCGCCAGCGACCCCAGCGCCAGCGTTTCAACCGGCATGCCGTCCGGCCCGCCGGTGTAGTCGCCCTCGGTGCGCAAAATGATGTTGACAATGATGCCCAGCCCCAGCGTGGCCATCGCCAGGTAGTTGCCCTTGAGCTTGAAAATCGGCCGCGCCACCAGCAGCGCCAGCAGCCCGGCACCGGCCATGCCGGCGCCCATCGCCAGCAGCGGATGCCAACCAAAATGCGTCGGCAAAATCGCCGAGGCGTAAGCGCCGATGCCCAGAAACCCGGCGTGCCCCAGGCTGATCTGCCCGGCAAAGCCAATCAGCAGGTTCAGCCCCAACACGATCACCGCGTTGATCGCCATGCGGATCACCAGGTCCATGTAAAAGCTGTTGGGCAGCACCAGCGGCAGCACCAGCAGCAACGCCATCAACAAATACAAGCCAAAAAAAGGATGCTTGGTCATAGCCCTCACACGCGCTCGGTTACCTGGCCGCCAAACAGGCCGCGCGGCATGAAAAACAGGATGAACAGGATCAGCACAAACGGCATTGCATCCTTGTACGCCGACGAAATATAGCCGGCACCAAACGCCTCCAGCACACCCACCAGCAGCCCACCCACCACCGCGCCCAGGCCATTGCCCAAGCCGCCCAGCACCGCCGCCACAAAGCCCTTGAGCCCGAGCATGATGCCAACGTCGTACGAGGTCAGCGTGATCGGGGTGATCAAAATGCCGCCCAGCGCGCCCAGTGCCGCCGACAGCGCAAAACTCAGCAGCAGCACCGCGTTGGTGTTGATCCCCACCAGTTGTGCTGCGGTGCGGTTGAACGACGTTGCCAGCATCGCCTTGCCCAGCAGCGTGCGGCTGAAAAAGTACCACAGCAGCGCCACCACCAGCGCGGTGATGCCCAGCACCCACAGGCTTTGCGGCATCAGCGTGGCACCCAGCACCTGCAACGGCTGGTCACCTGAAAACGCTGGCAAGCTGAAGGTGTTTTTGCCGAGCCAGACCTGGATCACACCGCGCACCACCAGCGACGCGCCAATGGTGATGATGATCAACGTCACCGGCTCGGCCCCTTTGACCGGTTCGATGGCAACTTTTTCCATCAGCATGCCCACCAGCGCCGGCAGCACAATCGCCAGCACCAGCGCGACCGGCAGCGGCAACCCCGCCTGGCTGAAATAAACCGCCAGCATACCGCCAAGCATGATGAACTCACCCTGCGCAAAGTTGATGACGTTGCTGGCGTTGTAGATCAGCGTAAAGCCCAACGCCGCCAGCGCGTAGGTTGCGCCCACGGTGATACCCGAAAACAGGAATTGCAGGAACTGGGCCACTAGCGCAGCCCTCCGCACCC
>JAQTSL010000044.1 GCA_028711355.1 Rhodoferax sp. | reverse complement strand
CAGCGGCCGACATACGCCCCATGCCAGCCAGTTTCTCGGCCCGGATGCGCGCTTCGAACTCGCGCTGGTCTTGCATGAAGACGACGCACAGGTCTTGCGCGTCGCTGTCTTGCGAACGGGCCAGTTGCGTGCGCACCAGCAGACGTCGCCGGGGGTGGCCTTCATGCTGGATGTCAACCTGGGCCTGTTGCGGGCACTGACTGGAAAAACTGCTGTCAATCAGCGCCATCAAACCATGCCAGCCAGCTCGAACCGTCAACGCGATGTCGTCCTGATCGCGAACTTCCAGCAGTGCGTTGGCGGCCGGATTGGCCAGATGGACCTGCCCGGCGGGCGTCACCACCATGATGCCGTCGGTTAAAGACTCGATCACCAACTGGTTAACCTGTTGCTGCACCGCCGCAGCGAGCTGGCTGCGTTTGGCACGCAACTCGACACTGGCCAGTCGCGTGGCCATCTGGCTGGCAATGAACGAGATGGCAAAACAGCCGGCACCGGTCAGCGCGGCCTGTAGCACATTGGCGGTAAAGTCGCCACCGCTTTGCAACGACACCCATCCGGCATAGCCAAATAGCAGCAACGTGACACCTGCCGCCGACGCGATGGCCTGTAGCGCGGTGCCCAGGATACTGACCATCAAGACCGGTAGCGCCAGCAGTGCAGAATAGTTGATGGTGCCGCCTTGCACCAGCTGCAGCACACTGAAGGTCAGCACATCGACGCCGACGGTGCGCAACCACAGCGCGTCCAGCCTCTGACCAAGCTGTCGCGGGTGATCCGTCAGACGCAGCGTCAAGGTGACGCCAGCGTAGGCCAGACAGATCGCCAGTGGGGCACCCGGCGGCAGCGGGGTCAACAGATAAATACCGCCCTGCAGGGCGACCAGGACCAGCCCCAGCGTGGCACGCGCGGTCATGAAACCGCGCCACAGCCTTTCAAATTCCAGCGGGTGCTCGCCTGCGTCGCTGCCCGGCTCCATGGGTTCAGCCCTGCGCTTGCTGCAAGTGGGCGTGGCTGCAATACTGCAGCCCATCGGCACCGGTAACCGCTTCGTTGGCGGGCAGGTGAACACCACACTGGTGGCAGCACACCATTGCGGCTGGCGGGTGCTGCGTGCTGGTTTCCTGATGCCCTGATGCGTTGCGCCTGGACGCCAGACTGCGCCACAACCAGACCCCGGCCAAAATCAGCGCCAGGTAAAGCAGCGCCTTCACAGCGTCTTGCCCAGTACCACTTCCATCACAAAACGCGAACCAACATAAGCCAGCAGCAGCAAGCCAGAGCCGATGTACAACACCCGCAGCGCCTGCCGCCCGCGCCAGCCAAAGCGGGCTCGGCCGACCATCAGCACGGCAAAGGTCAGCCATGAAAGAAAGGCAAAAATTGTCTTGTGGTTCCACTGCAACGCGTGCGCACCGCCGTAAAGCTGGCTGCCAAACAGCAAACCGGCCAGCAGGGTGGCCGACAACAGCATGAAACCGACCATGACAAAGCGAAAGGTCAAGCGCTCCATGGTCAAGATTGGCATACCAGTTTGGGCGTCGCTCGCATTGCGCACGCGTGCTTCGGCGCGCGTCATGAGCCAGGCATGCGCCACCGCCACGGCAAACAAACCGTATGACGAAATACCCAGCGCAAAATGCAGCGGCAACCACGATGAGGCATTGGGGTTGAGAGTGGCGCCGGGGAACAGCAATGCCAGCAAGACGCAGGCCGATCCCAGGCCCGAAGTCAGCCAGGGTTTTCTGAAATGGGGATAGACGTAGCCCTCGACCGCATAGACCAGCCCGACCAGCCACGCGGTCAACGATAGCGCCGGTGCAAAGCCAAAGCGCGCCTCAGTCCCGGTCAGTCCCATGACCAGCAAAATACCGTGCAAAAACCAGGCGATCCAGACCGCGGTGTTGATCACTGCTGGGTGCAGCCGGGACGTGCCGGCAGCAGCGATGGCGTAGCCCACCGCAGCGGCCAACGCAAGCGACAAGGTTAGCAAAGACGCACTGGCTAAAATCATGGCTACAGTTTAGCGTTTTGTGATTCGCCATTTTTCGGTGGCCCCAACCCGCGTTCCGCCTGCCGGACTTGCATCTTATGGCTTCAGCTCTCTCAGACAAACTCTCGCGCCTGGTCAAACAGTTGCGCGGTCAGGCCCGCATCACTGAGGCCAACGTGGCCGATATGTTGCGCGAGGTACGGCTGGCCTTGCTGGAGGCCGACGTGGCGCTGCCGGTGGTGCGTGACTTTATTGCCCGCGTCAAGGAAAAAGCGCTGGGGCAGGACGTGCTGGGCTCGCTGACACCGGGGCAAGCGCTGGTCAGCATCGTCAACAAAGAGCTGGCCACCACCATGGGCAACGGTGTGGCCGACATCAATCTGGCCGCGCAACCACCGGCGGTGATTCTGCTGGCCGGCCTGCAAGGGGCCGGTAAAACCACCACCACCGCCAAACTGGCCAAACATCTGATCGAAAAGCGCGGCAAGAAGGTCTTGACCGTCTCGGGTGACGTGTATCGCCCGGCCGCCATTGAGCAGCTCAAAACCGTGACCGCGCAAGCTGGGGCCGAGTGGTTTGCCAGCACGCCGGATCAAAAGCCGGTGGATATTGCCCTGGCGGCGCTGGACTACGCCAAAAAACATTTCTTTGACGTGTTGCTGGTCGATACCGCTGGCCGCCTGGCGATTGACGAAGCGTTGATGCTTGAGATCCGCGACCTGCACGCCGCCATCCATCCGGTCGAAACATTGTTTGTGGTCGATGCCATGCAGGGCCAGGACGCGGTCAACACGGCCAAAGCCTTCAAACAAGCGTTGCCGCTGACCGGCATCATCCTGACCAAACTTGACGGCGACGCGCGCGGGGGCGCTGCGTTGTCGGTCCGCCAGGTGACCGGTGCGCCGATCAAGTTTGCCGGCACCAGTGAAAAGCTCGACGGTCTGGAGGTGTTTGACGCCGAGCGCCACGCCGGGCGCGTGCTGGGCATGGGCGACATTCTGGCGCTGGTGGAGCAGGTCACGGCCGGGGTTGACATCGCGCAGGCGCAAAAGCTGGCGGCCAAGGTCAAGAGCGGGGGCAGCTTTGACCTGAACGACTTTTTGAGCCAAATCCAGCAGATGAAGCAGATGGGCGGCCTGTCCAGCCTGATGGACAAGCTACCCGCTGCGATGGCGGCCAAAGCCGGTCAGATGGACGTTGGCAGGGTCGAGAAAGACATCAAGCGCAAGGAAGGCATCATTCATAGCATGACACCGCTGGAGCGCGCCAAGCCCGAGCTGATCAAGGCCACACGCAAACGCCGCATTGCTGCCGGTGCGGGCGTGCAGGTGCAGGAAGTCAACCGTATGCTCAAAGAATTCGAGCAGATGCAGGACATGATGAAAAAGATGAAGGGCGGCGGCATGATGAAGATGATGCGGCGCATGGGCGGCATGAAAGGCCTGGGCGGTATGCCCAAAATGCCGTTTTCCTCTTGATCAGATCGGTGCCATGGCCGTTGTCAATACTTCGCCGCGCAGAGTAAAGCTGCGGGTTTCGGTAATCGTCACCTCAACCATCTGCCCAATCAAACGCGGCTGCCCAACAAAATTGACCACCCGGTTGCATTCGGTGCGGCCCATCAGCTCGCCCGCGTCACGCTTGGAGGCGCCTTCCACCAACAGGCGCTGACGGGTGCCGACCATGCGTTCACTGATACGCGCCATGCTGGCGTTGATGTTGGCTTGCACTTCTTGCAAGCGCCGCAGTTTGACCGCATGCGGGGTTTCGTCGTGCAGGTTCGCCGCCGGCGTGCCCGGGCGTGGGCTAAAGATGAAGCTGAAGCTGTTATCGAACCCGACGTCGTCCATCAGCTTCATCAGATGTGCCTGGTCGTCTTCGGTTTCACCTGGAAAGCCCACAATGAAGTCGGAACTCAGTGCCAGGTTGGGGCGGATCGCGCGCAGTTTGCGCACCGTGCTTTTGTATTCGATGGCGGTGTAGCCGCGCTTCATGGCCATCAAAATGCGGTCACTGCCGTGTTGCACCGGCAGGTGCAGGTGGCTGACCAGTTTGGGCAATTTGTCGTAAGCGGCAATCAGTGAAGGCGTAAATTCGTTCGGGTGACTGGTCACGTATCGAATGCGCTCGATGCCGGGGATCTCGTGCACGTACTCCAGCAGCGTGGCAAAGTCGGCTACCTCACCGGTGTTGCCGGCAGCGCCGGGGCTGGTCACCATCTTGGCGCGCCAGGCGTTGACGTTTTGCCCCAGCAGCGTGATCTCTTTCACGCCCTGGTCGGCCAAGCCCGCCACCTCCACCAGCACGTCTTCAAACGGCCGATGCACCTCTTCGCCGCGGGTGTAGGGCACCACGCAGTAACTGCAATATTTGGAGCAGCCTTCCATGATGCTGACAAATGCGCTGGCACCTTGCACCCGCGCGGCGGGCAGGTGGTCAAATTTCTCGATTTCAGGAAAGCTGATGTCCACTTGCGAGCGGTTCTGGCGGGCGCGCTGATCGAGCATCTGCGGCAGGCGGTGCAGCGTTTGCGGGCCAAAAACGATATCAACGTAGGGAGCGCGCTCGATGATGGCGGCACCCTCCTGGCTGGCCACACAGCCACCCACACCAATCAACGCACCCTTTTTCTTCAATTGCTTGACACGACCCAGATCAGAAAAAACTTTCTCTTGCGCTTTTTCGCGCACCGAGCAGGTGTTGAACAAAATCAGATCGGCTTCTTCAATGTTGTCGGTCGGTGTGTAGCCCTGTGCAGCACCCAGCAGGTCGCTCATCTTGTCTGAGTCGTACTCGTTCATCTGGCAGCCGTAGGTTTTGATAAAGACTTTTTTTGACATGGTGAGGTTGTCTAAATTACTATCTGGACAGTGCTAAGTTTTCCTAGGCCGCCCTTCGGAGGCTCTCCTGCGGCACATCATAGCGGCGGTATGCCTCAACTATTTTCTTGAGGCCAGGGACCAAATCGCAAACCGCAAAAAATGCGGGAAGCCCTGTGCGCAGGGCGTTTGCGACCACCAACTCGGAAGGCGGCATGGCCGTGTTCATGGTGCGCAGCCAGCTCCAAAATCCGCACCAAACTTCAGCCTTGTGATTGATCGCCAGGTGTTGCAAAAGTCCTTGGGCTATAGCGCCGAGCTGCACATGGACGTGATAGGCCCGCAGCTTGCGGCGCACGCCAGCACGATAGTCGTCTGAGGTGCGGTGCAGGTATTGATCGCCAGCGCCGCGCCGAATGGGCTTCATATCGGCCATCCAGAAATGGTAGGCATAGGCCCCCATGACATGCACAGCCTGGCGCAATCCCAGTTCGATCTTGAAACGGTAGCCGTAAAGCGTGAGGATCTGCAAAGGATCAAGCGACAAGTCGGTGCACATCAGAAAGATCGTTCCGCGCTGTGGGTGATGCACGATCACAAAACGAACCCTGCACCCCGCCGGACGCCACATCAAATCCAGCACGCGATAGCGAACAGTGACATTGTTCTCGCCATAGACTGGACTGGGCGCGCTCGTAAAGGCAGCGTCATCCAAGGCCAAGTCCTTCAGGCGCACCTTCTGGCCATAGATCCGAGGCCTGCCCTTGCCTGGGCGTTGTGGCTCAGAAACGGGCAGGTAAGCCACGGCATTACTCTTGGCTCGTGAAATCAGGTGATGGCCCTGCTTGAGCAGTGGCGTGATGACCTTGCCACTGGCGTAATAGGCATCTGCGACCAGTAGCACCTGGCTCCCCATACGGCGGGAGACACCCATCAGCAGCGCCACCAGCTTATCCAGCAGCGTAGACGTATCCCGGTTGGAGAACACCAGACCCTCGTGAATGCGCGAGGTCAAAGGTATGGCCGCTACCTGCCCCGCAGCAGAATGCACCAATAGGGAAATGGCTTGCAGCGAATGCCCCATGATGTACTCAGGCTTGGTGTTGGAGGCCGACTGCTGATGCAGCATCTTTACAGCAGGCATGCGTTTACCCTCCTTGGGGGCTTTGATGCCATCGGCGAGCAAAACCAGACGCTGTCCGACCTCAAACGGGCGAAACAGCTTCAGACACAAGCGAGCCCAGCAAGAGCTCAGCACATCCAAGTCCAGCGCATCACTGTGAAACAGGTGCAAGAAGCGATGGTAGGCGCCAGGGCTGAAGTTCAACACACGCACGAAGCTGGTAATGCCGGCGTTATCAAAGCGGCTGCACAGGCCCACCAGAGCCAGCAGCAGCCACAGAAAAGTGCGAGATCGAGAGCAAGCAGGGCGCAATTCCTGAACGGCGCTGAGCCAGTGATTCCAAAGCGACATATGGTGAATTGACGGTTGTTGTATTCCGGTAGCATTATAAAGCTATCGGAACAATATAGCTATACTTTTGCCATCAAATCAAGAGATGTTTTTTTGCCATGAGTACACGCCGAGCGGCAACGCTTCAGAGACAGATAGACAAGCTCAAACTGGAGCTGAACGCCATTGGCGACATGCGCCCAGGAAGCTTGTCGACGCAGTACAACGTCTGCGGCAAGGCGGGATGCCGCTGCAAGGCCACGCCGCCCGTCAAGCATGGCCCGTACTACCAGGTCAGCTACACGCGCAAGGGTAAGAGCAGCAGCAAGTTCGTGAAGAAGGAGGATTTGCCTGTGGTGCGCAAGCAGCTCAAGAACTATGAGCGCATGAAGCTCCTGATGGAGCGTTGGATTGACTTGGCAACGGAATTGTCAACCCTGCGGTTGGTCAAGGAAACCGACTGAATCGCACAGAGAACTTAGCACTGTCCAGTTACTATGTAAAAAGTAGCTGCCTGCCCTTGTATGGCATGATCCAGCAGCACTTTCTGTCAGTTGCCAGCCGGTATGGCGCTGTCGTCTGAACCAAAGCGGATATTGGTATGTGCGGACGCACCCGGGCGCTTTTGTTGCGCCTCGGCGGGGCTCAAAATCCACACTTGGTGCAGCAAGCCCTGCGGGTCGCGCAGGTAATTCACCAACAGGGGTTGACCGACCAGACTGGCCGACAGCACGATCAAGTTGTTGACGCTTTTGATCTGCGCACCAGGCGATAGGCGGGCCGCCTGTCCGTCGAGCAGCACCAGCGGTGGGGTGGTTACCTGTAGTACCCCGCGCAGCGCAGCGGCGGGAAACGACCGTAGCATGCCCTGTGCCAGCGCGGGTGCGCCGACCAGTGCCAAGGTACCGACCAGGGTCAGTCGGCGCAGCGTACGGGCCAACCAGTGAGAGCAGCGGTTCATGGTGTTCATCCAGAGGCTGTTGAGAGGGAGTGGATTGTAGAAACGTTGCGCGACCGACCTTCAGATCGGTCTAGACCGGCCATGGCCGCAAAGCCACCTCGCAGCATGAAAGATGGCTGTCATTGCGGACTCCGATCCGCAATCGATGCAGTTCGCAATTCAAGGATACCGGGTCGCTGCCCGGTATGACAACCTGTTCTTTCACGCTAACCGATCAGAGGGGTCGCCTGTGGCAACACGCGTCAGGCGCTGATATCTGGCTGTTGGCCACCATTCACTGCGCGTTCTTGAAACGCTGGGCCTTCACCACCGGTGCGGTGCGTCGGAGATTTTTAAACACGTTTTCAAGCTGCCCCAGATCACGCACACTAACGACAAAGCGCAGGTCCATCACCCCCGCAGGAGACGCATCATTCATGTCGATCTGCGTGATATCGGCTTCGGCGGCGGCCAGCGCACTGGCGACTTTGGCCAGCACGCCTTTGCCGTTCTGAACCGTCACCACAATGCCGGTTTCAAACGGGCGCACCGGCTCGTCGGACCATTGCACATCCATGAAACGCTCGCTGTCCTTGTTCTGAAGTTTCCTGGCCACCGGGCAATCGCTGGCGTGAATGGTCAGGCCTTCGCCACGGCCCAGATAACCCACGATGGGATCTCCCGGTATCGGCCGACAGCACTTGGCAAACTGGACCGAGGCATTTTCACTGCCGTCGATCGCCACGCTGTTTTGCGATACCGTATCGTCCATCACAAAACGCTCACGCGTCAGCAGCAAAGCGTCGGGCTTTTCGCCGTTGTCAGCCAGCAGCGCGGCCAGCCGTTTGGCCACGATGCTGGCGATGCGTTTGCCCAGACCAATGTCGGTCATCAACTCGGCGTGTGAGCGGTTGCCGCTAAAGCGCAGCAACTTGTCCCAGACCACCGTGTGGGTGTCCGATTGCGCTGGCAAACTTTCAATACCCTCGGCGCGCAACGCCTGCACCAACATTTTTTCGCCCAGATGTTCGGACTCGGTCAGCGCGAGCGTTTTCAGGTGCTGGCGAATTTTGGAGCGCGCGCGCGCGGTGCGCACAAAACCCAACCAGGCCGGGTTGGGACTGGCTTGCGGCGCGGTAATGATCTCGATCACATCGCCGTTCTTGATTTCGGTGCGCAGCGGAACCTGTTCGTTGTTGACTTTGGCGGCCTGCATGTGGTCGCCGACACTGCTGTGGATGGCATAAGCGAAATCAACCACGGTGGCGCCACGCGGCATCGCCATGATCTGGCTTTTGGGCGTAAAAACATAAACCGCGTCGGGGAACAGATCGACTTTGACATGGTCCCAGAACTCGGACGCGTCGCGTGTTTCATCCTGGATATCCAGCAGCGACTGAAGCCACTGCGACCCCATTCGATCACTGGGCGTCACATCGGTGGCAGCGGCCTCTTTGTACAGCCAGTGGGAGGCTACGCCCGACTCGGCGATCAGGTGCATTGCATCAGTGCGAAGCTGAAACTCGACGTTGATGCCGGCCGGGCCGACCAGCGTGGTGTGCAGCGACTGGTAGCCGTTGATTTTGCCAATGGCGATATGGTCCTTGAATTTGCCCGGAACCGGTTTGTAGAGCTGATGCAACACCCCCAGTGCGGTATAGCAATCGAGCAGACTCGGCACGATGACGCGAAAGCCATAGATATCGGTCACCTGCGCAAAGCTGAGATTTTTTTCGTCCATCTTTCGGTAAATGGAATACAGCGTTTTTTCGCGTCCGGCAATGCGCACCTTCAGCCCCTGGCGCAGGTAAGCCGCTTCCACGTCGGACTGGACCTTCTGGATCAAGTCGCGACGCCGGCTGCGCGCTTTGGTGACGGCCTTTGACAATACACCGTAGCGCCACGGTCGCAGATACCTGAACGACAAATCTTGTAGTTCGCGGTAGGTACGGTTCAGCCCCAGCCGATAGGCAATTGGGGCATAGACGTCGAGCGTCTCGGAGGCGATGCGTTGCCACTTTTCGCGCGGTGCGTCAGACAAGGTACGCATATTGTGGCTACGGTCGGCCAGTTTGATCAGGATCACCCGCACGTCGCGCGCCATCGCCAGCAGCATTTTGCGGAACGACTCGGCCTGGCTTTCCTCGCGCGTGTTGAACTGGAGTTTGTCCAGTTTGGTCAGTCCATCGACCAACTCGGCCACCGACGGTCCGAAGCGTTCCACCAGATCGGTCTTGCTGACGCCACAGTCTTCCATCGCGTCGTGCAGCAACGCCGCCATCAGCGCCTGCGCGTCGAGCTTCCATTCGGCGCACTGGGAAGCGACTGCGATCGGATGCGTGATATAGGGTTCGCCGCTGTTGCGCAGTTGCCCCAGGTGCGCCTGATCGGCAAAGCGATAGGCCAATCGGACCTGGCCCAGGTCGGTCGGGCTGAGGTAGCCCAGCTTGCCGGTCAGCGCGGCAAAACTGGCGGCAGCAGCGTTGACCGTGGCCGTGCTGGACGGTGTTGTGCCATCCAGCACGACCGCTCTATCCGGGCCGGATTTGACGGGGCTGCTCATGCCATGAATATAGCGCCACCGCAGCACGATCGGGCGGTTGCCCATAAAAAAGCACCGCGTTGCGGTGCTGGTGCCCGAGTCGAGTGAGCTGACGCGATCAGATTGGGACTTTTTTAAGCATTTCGATGCCGATCTTGCCGGCCGCGATCTCACGCAGCGCGGTCACGCCGGGCTTGTTTTTGCTTTCCACCTTGGGTGTATGGCCGTGGCTGAGCATACGTGCGCGGTAGGACGCCGCCAGCACCAACTGAAAACGATTCGGAATCTGCACCAGGCAGTCTTCAACAGTAATACGGGCCATGAAATCTCCAAAACGAGAGCGATGCACTATGCAATATGTAGCGCCTTGAACGTGTCAGCCCTTGCGCGGCGTTGCGAAAGGTATTTGAGGCGCTGCGAATGGACGATTGACTTGATGTCAAACAGCGCCCGGTCGAACGATGAATTGATTATAACGAAGTCAAACTGATCGACGTGGGCCATCTCGCGCGCGGCGTTTTCCAGCCGGACCTCGATCACGGCGGCGCTGTCTTCGCCGCGGCGCTCCAGTCGTGAGCGTAATTCTTCCCAACTTGGCGGCAGAATGAACAGGGTGACGGCGTTGGTAAAAAGTTTCTTGATCTGCAGCGCACCCTGGTAGTCGATCTCAAGAATGACATCGGCACCCTGCGTCATGCGCTCTTCGATCGCTTTTTTGGAGGTGCCATAGCGATGGTTGTGCACGTTGGCCCACTCCACAAAAGCGTTGGCCTGAACCATCGCGTCAAATTCGCCGTCCGAGACAAAGAAGTATTCGCGACCGTGCCGTTCCTGGCCACGCGGCGCGCGCGTGGTGTGTGACACCGATGGCTGCACCTGCGCGTCGAGTTCCATCAACGCTTTGACCAGGCTGGATTTGCCAGCGCCGCTGGGCGCGGCCACCACGAACAAGTTACCGGGGTAGTCGGTTGCCATGTTCACTCGATATTTTGAACTTGTTCGCGCATTTGTTCGATCAGCACTTTCATGTCAACCGAGATGTGCGTCAGCTCAAGTGCCGCCGACTTGGCGCCCAGCGTGTTGGCCTCACGGTGCAGCTCCTGGATCAGAAAGTCGAGCCGCTTGCCGATGTCGCCGCCCTGCCTGATCAGTCGCTCAATTTCTTCCAGGTGCGAACGCAGCCGGGTCAGCTCTTCGGCCACGTCGATGCGGATGGCAAACGCGGTGGCTTCGGTCAGGGCGCGCTCGTGCGCCAGGTCGGTGCTGACGCTGCCGTCGCCGGCCTGCATCGCCTCGTTCCAGCGGTCCAGAAAGCGCTGACGTTGCTGCGCGACCAATTGCGGGATCAACGGCTCGGCCTGTTCGACCAGCGCACGCAACTGACCAAGGTGCGCCAGCAACATCGCCGCCAGCCGGGCGCCCTCACGCTCGCGCGCCGCCAGCAGCGCCTTGAGTGCCTGGTCGGCCAAGCCGAGCACCTCTTTGGGCAAGTTGTCGCCACCGGCGGCCGGCCCGCTGCTTAGGCCGATGACGTCGGCCACGCTCAGCGGCGCCGCGTTGGGCAGCCAGGCCTTGACGTTGTCCTGAATCGCGTTGAGCCGCTGTAGCAGACGGGTAGAAGGTTCGCAAATTGGGTCTTGGTCGCCCGACTCCAACGCTGCGCGTAGTTCGATCTTGCCGCGTTTGAGCTTGGCTGCCAGCTTTTCGCGCAGCGCCGGTTCGCTGGCGCGCAATTCGTCGGGCAGGCGAAAGGCGATGTCCAGAAAACGGCTGTTGACCGAGCGTAACTCCAGGCCAAGGCGCTTGGTTGGAGCTGCTGGCGTCGGGCCGTCACCGGTAGGGCACGGGGTCTTGCTTTGAACACTGGCATAGCCAGTCATGCTGTAAACTGCCATAAAGGGTTTCACTTCAATAAGTTGCGCCTGAGAATAACCCGTTTGTGTTGCCCGAGCCTTAGCGCAGATCGAAATTATGTCAAAGGTTAAACCGTCGCCACTTCCGCCGGGCACCATGATTGGTGGCTACCGGATCGTGCGCCGGGTCGCTGCGGGTGGTTTCGGCGTGGTCTATCAGGCCAGTGGTGCCGACGGCGCGCAGGTCGCCATCAAGGAATATCTGCCGGCCACGCTGACCCGCCGCGAGCCAGGAGTGCTGGCACCACAGGTTGAGCCAGACAAGTTGTCGTTGTACCGTTTGGGTCTGAAAAGCTTTTTTGAAGAGGGCCGCTCGTTAGCGCAAATTTCGCACCCAGCGGTGGTCCGCGTGATGAACTTCTTTCGTGAAAACGAAACGGTTTACATGGTCATGAATTACCTCGAAGGCGCCAGCCTGCAAGACTACATTGTGCTGGCGCGCGACCTCAAGCAACCCAAAGTGTTCCGCGAATCGACCATTCGATCACTGTTCGAAGAGGTTCTGCGCGGACTGCGCATCGTGCATCAGCACAAGATGTTGCACCTGGACATCAAGCCGGCCAATATTTTTATCACCAATGACGACAAGGCGGTGCTGATCGATTTTGGCGCGGCGCGCGAGGTGCTCAGCAAAGAAGGCAACTTCATCCGGCCGATGTACACCCCGGGTTTTGCAGCACCCGAGATGTACCGTCGCGACAGCAGTATGGGGCCGTGGACTGACATCTACGCCATTGGTGCGTGCATGTTTGCCTGTATGCACGGTCATCCGCCCAGCGAGGCGCTTCAGCGCACGTCGCAAGACTCCATGGCGCAGTCGTTCAAGCGCTTGCAGGGCGTTTATTCGGACAACCTGATTGAAGTTGTCCAGTGGTGCATGGCAATCGACCCGCTGGCGCGTCCGCAGTCGGTATTTGCGTTGCAAAAAGAGCTCAACAACCCTGGCGAACGTCGTTACACGCGTTCGGGGATGGCCGAAAAGGTTCGTATGCAAATTGGCAATCTGGTGACTGACAACAGCAAGACCGTGCTTGAGACGACCGCATCCAGCAGGACATAGCATGAAATTTTCGGTATTCCAGATCAGCCGCAAGGGTGGGAGAAAAATCAACGAAGACCGCATGGGGTACTGTTACACCAGCGCTGCTGCGGTGTTTGTGCTGGCCGATGGGATGGGCGGGCACCCTCAGGGTGAAGTGGCCGCGCAGTTGGCGCTGGAAAGTGTCGCAGCACAGTTTCAGCAAGAAGCCCGACCCACGCTGCCAGATGTCGCCACTTTTTTGTCCGACGCGGTGTTGGCAGCACAGCACAAGATTTTGTACTACGGCATCGACCGGGGCATGGCCGATTCACCGCGCACCACACTGGTGCTGGCGGTGGTGCAGGACGGCATGCTGAGCTGGACGCACTGCGGTGACTCACGTCTGTATGTGGTGCGGCAGGGCCAGTTGATGACGCGCACCCGTGACCATTCCATGCTGGAACAGCAGCGTCACAAAGCAACTGAAGACGGCAAGCCAGTGACGGTTAACCGCAATGTTTTATTTACCTGCCTTGGCTCGCCCGCCAGACCGATTTTTTCGGTCAGCGGCCCGCTCCGTTTGCTTCAGGGCGATCGTGTCATGTTGTGTTCTGACGGCCTGTGGTCAGCCGTAGCGCAGGCCGATATCGTGCGGGAACTGACGGTTAATCCGGTTGCGGTGGCCGTGCCAGATTTGGTTGAACAAGCTTTGCGCGCCAGTGGCAGCGCTTCGGACAACGTTACTTGTCTGGCATTGACCTGGGAAACGCCCGACGTGGTTCAGCCGACGCGCGCTGTGGCTACTACCGAAGACGTCAATGAAGAGTTTTTTGCGTCAACCGTGCAAATTGGCTGGGCTGACGCCCAGGCTGAGGCACTGGAGCTTGACGACGCAGCGATCGAACGATCGATTGCCGAGATTAACGACGCGATTCGACGCTCGGGCAAAAAAGCCTCCTGATTCTTTCATCGCAAAGGAACGACATGACAGACTTCCGTCGCAGTAGCGATCGCGCCGCCGACGCGATGCGCCCGGTGCGCATCACTCGCGGCTACACCGTGCACGCCGAAGGCTCGGTGTTGATCGAATTTGGCAACACCAAGGTGTTATGCAACGCCTCGGTGCTGGACAAAGTGCCACCGCACAAAAAAGGCAGCGGCGAGGGCTGGGTCACCGCCGAATACGGCATGTTGCCGCGCGCTACCCACACCCGTGGTGAGCGCGAAGCCGCGCGCGGCAAGCAGTCGGGCCGCACACAAGAAATCCAGCGCCTGATTGGCCGCAGTTTGCGCAGTGTGTTTGACCTGAAAGCCCTGGGCGAACACACCATCCACCTGGACTGCGACGTGCTTCAGGCCGATGGCGGCACCCGCACTGCGGCCATCACTGGTGCGTTTGTGGCGGCGCAGGACGCAGTCAACTGGTTGCTGGCGCAAGGCAAGATCGCCGCATCGCCGATGCTTGACCAGGTGGCCGCCATTTCGGTCGGCATTGTCAACGGCACCGCGCTGCTGGACCTGGAATACGTCGAAGACGCCGCCTGCGACACCGACATGAACGTGGTGATGACCGGCGCTGGCCACTTTGTTGAACTACAGGGCACGGCAGAGGGCGCCGCCTTTACCCGCGCCGAGCTCGACACGCTGTTGGCGCTGGCCGACAAGGGCATCTGTGAGCTGATTGTTTTACAACAAGAATCGCTCTCTAAAAAGTAGCTGTTGACGCATATATATGAAGGGCTAGAGCCTTATTTCTTATGAAGATTGTTTTGGCCTCCAACAACCCCGGCAAGCTTAACGAGCTGCACAGCATGTTTGCCCCACTGGGCTATGAGCTGGTGACGCAGGGCAGTCTGGGCATTCCTGAAGCCCCCGAGCCGTTTCATACCTTTATTGAAAACGCGCTGGCCAAAGCGCGCCACGCCGCGCGCGCCAGCGGCCTGCCTGCGGTGGCCGACGACGCCGGGTTATGTGTCGATGCGTTTGGCGGCCTGCCCGGCGTTCAGACCGCGTTTTATGCCATGCAGTATGGCTACCCCAAGAGCGACGACAACAACGTCAGCGCTTTGCTGGAGCAGATGGCAGGCATCTCCAACCGCCGCGCGGCCATGGTCAGTACGCTGGTGGCGCTGCGCCATGCCGATGACCCCGAGCCGTTGGTGGCGGTGGGCCGGGTGGTGGGTGAAATCACCCGCGAGCGTCGTGGCAGCAACGGTTTTGGCTTTGACCCGGTGATGTTCATCCCGGAATATGGCAAGACCTTTGCCGAACTGCCGATCGAGGTCAAAAACGCCAACAGCCACCGGGGGCGGGCGGCTGCGGCGATGGTGACGCTGATGCGCCAGCGGTGGGTGTGAGCGTTCTGGCGGGTTGGGCCGTGCTTGGACGTTCTTGGGGACAGACGCAACGAGTGATCCGTTTTGCCCGGTGTTTGATGTACCACCCGCGGGGCAGGCCCTTTGGGCGGTCTGCCTCATGCTGGAGTACCAGAAATCGTCAACTGCCCAAAGGACCTGCCCCGCTGGATGTTTGAAGGCGTCAAATTTTTGAATCAACAATAAAGTTGTTCTGGTCAACGCTTTTTTTGATGTTCGGTATTTGGACTGCCTATGTGCATATTTCAGCGAATACAGTCACCAAATCCATTTAAACCGAGAAAATCCATTAGGCGGGTCTTCGACCCTGCACAGCGACTGGCGGCCGATTTGCGGTCATTTTGGACCGTCATTCGTTGTTCATAGCTGAGCTATGAACGCCTCACGCCCGCCCAAACTGCCTCGCAACTCGCCTCGCCATCCATCTGTGCCCTAATGGATTTTCTCGGTTTATTGTGAAAACTGTCGCCTTCAGTCCAAAGTGACGGTAGCCTACATTGCACTGACACCGGTGGCAGGATTTCAACCGGAAGGACCAGCGGTGTTTGGATTGGAATGGGTGGCTGTATTTGCTGGAATCTGCACTATGCTGGCGCACCAACCCATTGATCTCCCCTTGACCCCTGCCACCCAAGCCATGATCCCCATCCAGCCCGACATCCCCTCCACTGACGACCCGGTCCAGTCCGACGACCTTCAGCACTACCTGCGCCCGGGCA
>JAQTSL010000043.1 GCA_028711355.1 Rhodoferax sp. | reverse complement strand
TACATCATGGGCATCGAGCTGATCCGCTTTGACATGAGCGAATACATGGAGCAGCACGCGGTGAGCCGCCTGATTGGCGCGCCGCCCGGCTACGTGGGGTTCGATCAGGGCGGCTTGCTGACCGAGGCAATTACCAAAAAGCCGCATTGCGTGCTGTTGCTTGACGAAATCGAAAAAGCGCACCCGGCCATCTTTAACGTGCTGTTGCAGGTAATGGACCACGGCACGCTGACCGACAACAACGGACGCAAGGCGGACTTTCGCAACGTGATCATCATCATGACCACCAACGCCGGCGCCGAGACCATGGCCAAGGCGAGCATTGGCTTTACCAATCCGCGCGAGGCGGGTGACGAAATGGCCGACATCAAGCGTATGTTCACGCCCGAGTTCCGCAACCGGCTGGACGCCATCGTCAGCTTCAAGTCGCTCGACGAGAACGTGATTTTGCGCGTAGTGGACAAGTTCTTGCTACAGCTTGAAGCGCAGTTGGCCGACAAGAAGGTCGAGGTGACTTTTACCGACAAGTTGCGCAAGCATCTGGCCAAAAAAGGCTTTGACCCGTTGATGGGGGCGCGCCCGATGCAGCGCCTGATTCAAGACACGATCCGCCGTGCGCTGGCCGACGAGTTGCTGTTTGGCCGCTTGATGGACGGCGGTCGTCTGAACGTCGATCTGGACGACAAAGATGAAAGCAAGACCGACGTGCTACTGGACATTTCGCCGCTGCCCAAGCGTGAGGGCAAGGTCAAACCAGAGGCGCAAGAAGCCGCTGTTGGCTGATACCAGGTTTTTTGTTGCTGGCAGGTGGCCTCAAGCGCCGCAGCGGTGGCGTGTTCTAGACTCGAAGCGTTCTGCCTGAGGCGCCCGCCCCACAGGCCGTACCCCGGCGCAGATCAGGGTTGAGAAGGGTGGCGTTGGGCATTCAAGACTTGCGGTTGACCACCCAAGACCTGTCCACACAAGCCACGCAATCGCTGGTGCGGCGCATCGTCCCAGTTCACCGGCTGCTGGTTTTTGGCTTGCAAATAGTGGTGCGTGAACACATCCAGATACGTGGCCAGCACTTCGGCGGCGCGCACCTCGCTGGCCAGCGCCAAACACAATGCGCCTACTTCAGAGGTGCAAAAATGGTTGGTATGGGTCGAGCGGCGCAAGCGGTAGGTTGAAATCTGCTCTGGATGCAGGCTTAGCACCGGCAAGTGGTTCAGATACGGGCTTTTGCGAAACATCTTGCCGGCTTCGGCCCAGGTCGCGTCGAGCAGCACAAACAGCGGGCGTTTGGCCGGATGCCCGGCATTCACCGCCGCCGGCAGCAGTGCGGTGACGACACGATCGGGCGTGACAAATTCACCGGGGAACACCACATACGGCTGCCACTGCGGGTCTGCCAGCAGGGTCAGCAAACGCGGGTCCACCGAAGTGCGCGCCCAACTGTAGGCAAAGGTGTCGGCCACCACGTCGGCAATCAGCCAGCCGGTGTTGCTGGGTTTGAGCGGCTCAATATCGGCCATCAGCAGACACATGCCGGCCTGCGTGGGCAGGTTCGGGCGCAAGGCGCACAGGCAATGGCTGTGCATCACCCGGCAACCGGGGCAACGCTCACTGGGACCACCCCGGGCGCGAAACGGTTTGACGGCACGCGCCAGCCGCTCGGCGCGCAGGCGCGAGACGGCGTGGGGCATGGTTGCAACGGGAATTTGAGGAATCATTTTGGTCATTGTGAATGCCTGGCAGGCCTGGACTGCCTTGGCATTCTGACCTTTATACCGGTGTTCAAGACGGCCAGTTGCTGCGGATGGCGGCAAAGCGCTGCTCCGTTTCGCGACGCATTTGCTTGCGCAACTCGGCGGCGGCGTGGCGGCGTTTTTCGTCCGGTGTAACGGGGGTCCATGGGGTGACCAGCGTGGGTTTGCGCTCGTCGTCAACCGCCACCATGGTGAAAAAGCAACTGTTCACATGCCGCACCACCCGTTTGCGGATGTCTTCGGCAACTACCTTGATACCGATCTCCATCGACGAGGTGCCGGTGTGGTTCACCGATGACAAAAAAGTGACCAGTTCACCGACGTGGATCGGTTGGCGAAACATCACCTGGTCAACACTGAGCGTGACGACATAACAGCCGGCGTAACGGCTGGCGCAGGCGTAGGCCACCTGATCGAGCAGCTTGAGGATGGTACCGCCGTGCACATTGCCAGAGAAGTTGGCGGTGTCGGGGGTCATCAGGACGGTCATGGCGAGTTGGTGTTCGGGCAGGTCCATAGTCGGGGCGGGTTTGGTTGTTTTCAAAAGTGCTCCCGGGTAAAGCCCGGTGCGTGGCCATCATCGCATTCTGGCGCAAGACTTAAAAACGCGCGCAGGCGGGCCAGCTCGGCCTCCAGCGACGGGCCAAAGGCTGCGTCCCGCGGCGGCCTGCCCGCAACAAAACCCAGGTTGGCGTGCATCTGCCCACCGGTCACCGACACATTACCCCACCCTATCACCTGGTCACGCCACAAAAGCGGCAGCGCGTAATAGCCGCGCAGACGTTGGGCTGCCGGTGTGTAGGCCTCAAACCGATAAGCCCAGGCCCACAGATGCTCAAAGCGACGGCGATCCCACACCAGCGGATCAAACGGGGCCAGCAAGCGCACCACATCATCAGGCGCGTGGCGGCGCGAGGCGGGGTTTTCCGTGGCGCTCCAGTAATAGGTCAGGCCATCCACCACGCCATGGGCCAGACGCGCCTTGGCACGCGCCAGAGCGCCGCTGCGCAAGTGCGCCCATTGGGGCGTGCCGCCGCGCAGGTGGCTGATCAATTCGCCTAAGGATCGCTCGGGCAGCGGCGCGTATTTGTGCACGATGACATCCACCAGCGCGTCCATGGCGTGCTGCGGATCGGGCGCTTCGTCCGCCGCCGCCCGCACGGCATAAGTCCGCACGCCACTGACGCGCCCGGCGATACGCAGCAGGCCGCGGTAGTGCATGTCATCGAGCAACTGCGTACTGGCGTTGCTGGAGCCACCAAACCAGTTGCGCGATTTGCCGTGGGCAAAGTGCGCGTCCACCGCGCGCGGGTGCACCACGTCGTGCGCCTGCACAAAGGCCAGCACCGCGTCCATCTGCTGGCGCCGGGCCGCAGTGAGTGCCGTCTGGGGCGTGCGTGGGTGCATGAGTGCCTGCGTGGCGCGCGGCATGAAACCATAGTTGACGAAAAAGTCTTCTTCGATGTCCAGCGCCGCGTAGCGCCGCTCCAGGTCACCGGCGCAGTAGCCTTTGACGCGGTGGCGCAGCGTCAGGTCTTGCGCCCGCGCCGGTGCCCGGATCGGGTCGGCCTGCACAAAGCCCAGCCGGGTGATGGCCTTGGCCAAGGTGGTTGGCGCGAACAGGGTGCGGGCCACGGCGTAGCGCCGCAAGTCGGCGGAGGTGATGGGATTTGTCATATTTGATTGTGATGCGTGCAGGCAAGACGGCGTGTGCTCAGGGCTTGAGTGCAGGCCGCTCCCAGCCGGGGACGTTGATGGCGTAGCGCGTGGCCTTGCCCACGCCTTCTACGCGCAGCAAGCCGTTGGCAGCCAGGTCGGCCAGGTCGCGCGTGGCAGTGGCTTTGGACGTGCCCGTGATCTGGGCGTATTTCTCGTTGGTCATGCCACCCAAAAAGCCGCCACCCGAGCGCACATGCCCGGCTTCCAGCAAGCGCTCCAACACCTTGCTTTGGCGTGGGTTGATATGGCATTGCGCCGCCCGCAGCCGGAACTGGGCTTTTTCAGTGGCACACATCACCACGGCCTGGCTGGTGATGCACGCTTGGGTAAACGCCTGCACAAACCATTGCACCCACGGCGTGACATCCATCGATGACGCCTTGGGCGCAATGCCGCGCAGGCGCTGCGCATGGTTGAGCGCGTCGTAATACGTGGCACGGGTTTTCAGCATTTGGTGGGCCAAGCCATACACACGCACCAGCGCCGGGTTGGCCTGGGGGTCTTGCGCGTGCATGTCCTGCGCCAGCGCCATGTCGGCCAGGGCGCGACCCAGGCGACCGTTGCCATCTTCAAACGGGTGGATGGACTCAAACCACAGGTGCACCAGCGCCGCCCGCGCAATGCCATTCACTTTGGCAACTGCACTTGCCGCGCCAACAGGGCTGGTGCTCTCAAACCAGGTTAAAAGATTCGCCATCTCCACAGCCACCTGCGCCGATGGCGGTGCCTCGTAGTGCACCACCTCTCGCCCCAGCGCACCGCTGACGATCTGCATGGCATCGGCGTGGCTGCGCACCCGCCCCACGGCAATGCGTGTGATGCCCGACGTGCCCCCAGGAAACAGCGCCGACTGCCAGCGGCACAGCCGGTCCAAGTCCAGCGGGGCGCTGTGATTGACCAGCGCGTCTTGCATCACCTGAACCAGACCCTCTACCGAGCGGTCAGAGCCTGGCGCATCCGCCAATGCCAGCCTGTGCGCCACGGACGAGCGCAAGGATTCCAGATTGAGCTGTTCGCCTTCAATGGCGGCGGTGGCCAGCGCCTCTTGCACCCACAGATCGCGTTGCACCGCGTTGGCCTGCTCCAGCCCGATGGCGCCCAACAAACCCAGCAGTCGGCCCTGCTCCAGCCGGGCTTGGTCCAGCGCGGGGGCCAGTGCGGCGGCGTCAAACGTCAGGTGCGGCCAGGCGTGGTGCTGCCAGATGTCGCTTGGGGGTGCGGGCGGGGTTTGAGTGGGCATGAGGCGTATTTTAGACAATACGGCTCAAAATGTGAGGTGTATTTGCAGGAATGCGGCTCATGCATGCGTGTACATGAAACGGTGATGTATTTTTCTGAAAATTCAAGATCAAATTTGGCTATAGCCCCATATGGAACGTGCGCAAGCAGCTATAAATTCAAGAGTATCTGACGGGGTGATTTGCCACGTCCCGCGTCCGTGGCTGCTGAAAGCCCAAATCAGGCAGGGCTGATTGAGCGGGCAGATGCGCCATGGGGTTGTTACTTCCAGCTCAAATCCAGCTTGCGTTGTGTTGCCGCGCAATCGCGCAGGTACAGGTTGATCAGGCTTTGATACGGCATACCGACTTCTTCGGAAATTGACTTGAAGTAGTTGACCGACTCCTCATCGAGCCGGATGGTGATTTGTTTTTTGAGCTGGGCTGCATAGGGATTCTTGCGGGCAGCGGAAAAATCATATTCTTTGCGCATATAAACCTTTAGGGGTAAGACTTCGCCTCATGGGCACTGGCCTTTCGGGCAGAAATGATGCGAATGATGTTGCCTTCGCTCCTGTAGCAGTGGCACACCACCAAAGGGCGCAGTGTGCGGCTCAGGCCCAGGAGAACAAAGCGTTCTTCATCGTCAGAGTGATCAGGATCGTCAATCAGCTTGGCGCGTTCGTCCAAAAAGACCGATTTGGCTTCGTCAAAGCTCACGCCGTGCTTTTTGGCATTGGCTGTGGCCTTGCGCTCGTCCCACTCAAAACGAAGTGTGCTCATGCGGGCAGTGTAATTACATCGTAGTTCAGAGGCAAGCAGGCAGGGCTGTTTGAGCGGCTAGGTGCGTCACCATCGGCCCACCCAACTGGCTTCAAATAATTCGCGGATGTAGGTTTGCCAGTTGCCGTCCAACTTGTATGGGTTGCGGATCGGCTTGGGGCAACCCAGGACGGGGGCGTGCAGATAGGCAATGCCATGGGCTGACAAGGCGGCGCAGAAAGCCGATTTTGAAAACTAAGCAAAACTAGCCTACAACGCAGGTGGAACGTGCAAAAGCAGCTATAACGTTAAGAGCAATTTGCATCCCGCAATTGAGCAGCACAAGCTCCAGGAACAGAAATTCACTTACTGCGAACGTTTCGTTTATTGCGAATAATGATGCTATTTGCGCTGTTGCAAATAGCCTTACCCAAGGCCGCTACGCAAAGGAACACCCCATGAAAGACCCAGAAGTACTCGACCCCGCCAATGCCGCCGAAGCCGAAATGGCAGCGGTAGCCCACCAGTGCTTGGTGATGGCGCTAGACCATTCCAACGCAGACCACATCAACATCCTTCTGGATGTGGGCGCGGGCGGCGACCCGAAACACGAAACATCCGTGCTGAAGCTGCCGCCCCGCGCCTTGCGCTTCTTTGCCGACGTGCTGCGGCAAATGGCCAAGCAAGAGCCTATGTTGCTGGTGCCGCAAAAGCACGAACTCACCACGCAAGAGGCGGCCAATTTTCTGAACGTGTCGCGGCCTTTTGTGATCAAGGAAATCGAGGCCAACCGGCTCAAATGCCGCAAGGTCAACCGCCACCGCCGCATTGAATTTGAAGAACTGCGCCGCTACCAAGCCGCGCAGCAAACTCAATCGGAACAGGCCCTGCAAGACCTGACCCAATTGTCTGAAGAGCTGGGGCTGGAGTTTTAAGTGGCTGGCCTTGTGCGCTACGGCCATGCGGCAACCTGTGACACTCGGTATTCACCCAAAGAAGTAGTGTGAAAATCAAAGCATGAGCAAAAGTTACGCACGCGCCAACGCCATCTGGACTATTGCAGCTTTGTTGCGCAGTCCGGGTCGTCCGTCGCCGCAGGTGTGTGACCACCAAGCCTTCTGCCTGAAAGAGGTCACTACATGACCGCCCTTGATCTGCTGGAAAGCCTTAACCTGCTCGATGAAAACGAGCACATCGAGGCCAAGCGCGCCTCGGAAGCTGGCAAATCTATTCTGGAAACCATCTGCGCCTTTGCTAACGAGCCGGTGCTGGGCGGCGGCTGGCTGCTGCTGGGTGTGGTGCGTGAAGATCAGGCGCTATTCCCTGCTTATGAGGTAGAAGGCATCGATCACCCGGAAAAGCTCAGCACCGACATCGCCACCCAATGCCGCAACAGCTTTAACCAGCCGGTGCGCGTGGAAATCAACACCGAAACCATCCATGGCAAAACTGTGCTGGTGGTGCATGTGCCCGAGGCACAGCCGCAAGACAAACCCATCTTTTTCAAGGCGCAAGGCCTGCCCAAAGGCGCATTCCGGCGCATCAGCAGCACCGATCAGCATTGCACCGACGACGACCTGGCCGTGTTTTACCAGGGCCGCCAAACCGAAAGCTTTGACGCCACGCTGGTCGCCGACACCAGCCTGGACGACCTTTCACCAGAAGCGATTGCCGACTACCGCCAGTCCCGCGCCGAAGCCAACCCCGATGCCGAAGAACTGCGCTGGAGCGACGAAGACCTGCTGCAGTCCCTGGGCTGCATCCGGCGCAACCCGCAAGCGGTGTGGCAGCCCACCGTGGCTGGCCTCATGTTGTTTGGCAAACCGGTGGCGCTGCGCCGCTGCTTCCCCATGATGCGCGTGGACTACATCCGCGTGCCGGGCCGCGAGTGGATACCCCAGCCCGACCGGCGCTTTGACACCATTGACCTGCGCGACCCGCTGTTGCGCCTGGTTCGCCGTGCCCAGGCCGCCATACTGGACGACTTGCCCAAGGGCTTTGCGCTGGATGAAGGCGACCTGCAACGGCGCGACACACCCGCCATTCCCCTGCGGGTGATCCGCGAGGCGCTGGTCAACGCCCTCATGCACCGCAGCTACCGCAGCCATAGCCCGGTGCAAATCATTCGTTACGCCAACCGGCTGGAAATTCGCAACCCCGGCTTCTCGCTCAAATCACAAGACCATCTTGGCGAGCCCGGCTCCCAATTGCGCAACCCCAAAATTGCCGCCGCGCTGTACGACACCCGGCTGGCCGAAACCAAAGGCAGCGGCATTCGTGTCATGCGCGAAAGCATGGGGCAAGCGGGCCTGACACCGCCCTTGTTTGAGTCAGACCGGGGCAATGACCAGTTTGTGGCGCGCTACTTCTTCCACCATTTTTTGGGCGCTGAAGACATTGCCTGGCTGGCCCAGTTCAAAGACCTGCACCTGAGCGAGGACGAGGCCAAAGCCCTGATCGTGGTGCGCGAGGCCGGTGCCCTCAACAACGGCACCTACCGTGAGCTGACCAAGGTGGACACCCTGACCGCCAGCCAAGCCCTGCGCCGCCTGCGCGATGCCGGGCTGCTGGCGCAAAAGGGGCGTGGCTCGGCCACGTATTACGTGCCCACAGAGCGGTTACTAGATAGCGGCTTATCCAGTAAGCCCGAGGCCTTATCTAGTGAGTCTGACGCCTTATCTACCAAGCTTGACAGCTTATCTACCAAGGCCGATGACTTATCTACCAACCCTGAAGGCCTATCTGCCATGCTCGCCAACGAGCAAGACGCGCAACGCAAAGCTCTGCTGAACGAGCTGCCAGGTGCGCTTGCGGCAAGAATTGGGGCCATCGGGCAACGCCATCCACCCGGTGAGGTGTGCGATGCCATTGTGGAAATCTGCCGCCTGCGAGACTGGCGCGCGGAAGAGCTGGCGACGTTGCTGCAACGGCATTCACGTTATGTGCGCAACAACTACCTGCGTCCGCTGATGCGAGATGGGCGGCTAACGATGACCAATCCGAATGAGCCGAGTGATCCGCAGCAGGCGTATCGGGCGGTGGCTTCTGATCAGCGCGATCTACCCACCTAAGCCGCCTGCTGAAAACCCAAATCAGGCAGGGCTGTTTTAGCGGTCAGGTGCGTCACCGTTGGCCCGCCCAACTGGCGTGCCGCGCGGGCGACATAGGTGCGGTGGCAGGTGGAATAGTCCGCCTCAAAACACACCAGACAGGCCGGGGTGGCGTGCGCGATCTTGACCAGCTCGCGCAGGGACGCATCTTGCGTCTGGATGTACTTCAAAAAATCCCGGGTGTAGGTTTGCCAGTTGCCATCCGCCTTGTATTGGTTGCGGATGGGCTTGGGGCAACCCAGGGCGGGGGCGTGCAGATAGGCCATGCCATGGGCTGACAAGGCGGCACAGAAAGCCGATTTTGAAAACCCTTTCTTGCGCGACAGGGGCAGTTCACGAACGTCCACAACGGTTTTCACCTGCGCCGTTTGCAGGCGCGCGATGAATGCCTCAATGGTCAGGCCTTCGTAGCCGAGGGTGAAAAGGGTGGGGTGCATGGGGTCAGGAGTCGATGTTCAAGGTTTGGTAGGGTGACCTGAATTTTATGCAAGTCGGCGCTCTGGGTTTGCACCGTTATGTTGGATTGCAAGACCTGACCCCAGCACTTCAGCTTGCTTGGGGTGACCTGCAAGCGGCCATGTCGAATCGTTGTTTTGATTAATAGCCAAATTGGCCTCTAGCCCTTATGGACTATGCCTAAGCAGCTATTATTTTTGGGAATAGTTGACTCGCCCGCGTGCCGCAACTGAAAAATTTCGAGCCGGTCACTTTTCCCCTCAAGTCGGCGAACCGGACAAATAGGGATCAACGCCACTCCATTGCTTGTCCTTGATCATTACAAAATGGCAGGTGCCACCCGACAGTTTGTCCCAGAGCCCCCCGATATCGCGATCATCTTGCGCGTCGGTCCAGCCGTTCGCGCCCTTGTACTCCACGATCAGGAATGAGTCGTCATTGAGTTTGCAGACAAAGTCAGGGTAGAAACGCCCGGTGGCTTTCTGGAAAAAGAATGAAGCTCCTTCCCGACGCGCCAGGTTACGCACCCAGTATTGCAGCCGACCCTTTTGCGCCTGGGTGTCGAGCCATGCGGCGCACTCAAACTCTTCTTTGCTGTCAAAAGCGCCAATGCGGCTGTAAAAGTGTTTGCGAAACCGGTGCTGCCCCAATTGCCCGTCATCGTCGCGGCTGGGCGCATAGGCCTCCGGCCTGAAGTCATAAACGAACTCGTTGGAGACACTGACACGTTCGGAAGCCGCTTCGCCAAACAAGCTTTCCTGATACGCCTGCTTGACGGCCTCACTGCGAAGTTCCCGAATGCGCGCCTCCAGCAGATTGCGCATCAAGAACTTTTGCAGGTTGGCCCTGCCCAGATTGAAACCGGGTTGCGACAACAGGTCAGAAAGCCAGCCGGACACAAACGCCAGTTTGCTTGCATGGGTCAGCGACGGCTCTGGCAAATTTGTACACAACCACGCCGCCAGTTTGACGCTATCCCAGTGCTCTGGCACATAGGCCAAGCCAAGATCGCGCTGCAAGTTGGGCATGAAGTCTTGCACCAGCTTGCCGGTGGCCTCATCAATGTCGATCGTGCCACCTTCGCTCACTGTCAACGCAGCGCCGAGCTTGGACAAGTTGTCAGGCGTCGGTTTCGCGTCAAACAGCGACAGCGCCCACGGGTAGTCCAACACCTCCGGGTCATCAAACAACTGCAACTCACCTTGCACACGCAGGGCAAGCTGGGGCACCAGCAAAGTCTTGCCGTCTTCTGCCGGGGTTTTAAAAAATTCAATGGCCGTCGTCCGGCTTTCAATAGCGCCCGCCTCAATCGCCGCTTTGGCCAGCGGGGTCGCCACGAGCTGTTTCAGGGCATCAGCTTCATCCAGGGTGAGCGGTGCACGGATGGTCAGTGTGCTTGTTTTGCGGTCAAAGTCCACCTTGTCATTGATGGTGCTGCGCAGATCTTTGGGCAAAGCCTTCAGATCCGGGGTCTCATGCAAGGTGACCAGCACCGGGCGCAGCTCGACCCGGCTACCCATGGTCTCGGGGTCAAAAATCTGCTGCTCTTGCCGTGCCGCAGTCACAAACTCGGCCACGTCTTTGCGGTCAAAACCAGAGCCCTCCACCAGCCGGTCGCGCAGGGCCTGCGCCGTCTCAAAAAAGCTGCGTGACACCACCAGCGCATAAGACTGGTTGAGTTCTTTGGCAGCGCGGTGCGCCGCCCCTGGCTGGCGCAACACGCGCCCCAGCAACTGCTCAACCGACGTGGCCGACTGCAATGAGGCCATGCTGACCAACACATAGGCAAACGGGCAGTCCCACCCTTCGGCCAAGGCCTTTTGGGTAATGACAAACTTCACCGGGCAAGCCGGGTCGCTGATGCCGAGCTTGTAGTCCGCATCAACCTTCTCCAGCCCCTTCTCGTCACTCGTAGCCACAATAATCTCATCAGCCGGAATGCCGTGGTTGGTTTGCAGCTCCTGGCGCACGCGCTCAAAGTCCAGTTTGTCCAAGCCCTCGCGGCGCGGCTCAGACTGAATCAGCACAATCGGCCGCAAGTAGGGCGCGCCCAAACGCTGTTCATCGTCGGCCAGTTTTTGCAGGCCGTTGCGCCGGGCAATGGCATCGCTCAAACACTGTTGCCAGTTGGGCTCGGTCTCCAGCACCACCGGCAGCTTGATCATCTGCTCGGCCTTGAGCTGCGAGGCACTCACGCTGTGCAGCACATTGCTGGGTGTGCGCTCCATATCGGGCGTGGCGGTCAGCTCCATGATGCCGCTGGGGTTAAAGCGGGCCAGCATGTCAAAGGCCAGTTCGGTGCGGTTGTTATGCGCCTCGTCTACCACCACAAACGGGCGGCGCAGGCGCAACACATTGGCCAACGAAAAGGGCACGGTGTCACCGTCCTGGAGCAGACCCTGGCGTTGCGCCGGTGTCAGGTTTTCAAAATGGTGCATCAGCGCACCGCTGGATTCATACACCTTGCGGCTTTCTTCGTCTTCCACCTGAAACGCCTGCCGGGTAGCGACGATCACCACCGTGGAGGTGTCGAGCGTGGCCCGTGTCAAAGCTTTGGCCTCAGTCAAATCCAGCACCGTCACCGGCCCCGCTTCACGCAGCGCGGCATTCAGTGGGTGGTTACGGTCTTTCAGGCCGCGCAAGGTTTGCTCGCGAATCGGCTTGCTGGGCACCAGCCACAGCACCACGCTGTGCGGCACGCGCAGCAAATGCGTGTTGACCAGGCTCAGGCTTTTGGCTGCCAGCCAGGTCTTGCCGCCACCCGTGGGCACGCGCAGGCAAAAGTAAGGCATGTCTGGCGCAAACCCCTTGAGCGGTGAGTAGCGCAGGCCTTGGTCCCACAGGTCTTCAGTGACCGCAGTAAAGGCGCGTGATGCGCGGCCATGCGTGTGGATGGCCTTGAAATAAGCCTCCACGCTGTCGAGCACGCCGCCTTTATTGGCGGGGTCTTGTTGGTATTTTTTGGGAATGAAGGTGGCCATGGCTTACACCTCCAGTGCGTAGGGCGTTTGCTTGAATGCAATTTGCTCACGCTGCAGGCGTGGCGCACCCAGGCGGCAAGCTGCGGCGTAGATGGTTTTGGTGCCAGCAAAGGGCGGCAATATGTCAAACACCGCGCCCGTCAACACATTGCCGCCGCCCACCGACTTGTCTTTCAATATCCCGTTGTAAAGCAGGTAAATGGCGCGGCCTTGGTGTTCTCCCAGAAGCGGGGAATCAGCAGTGCCGGTGTAGCCGGTGCCGGTTTCTGCAAACCAGACAAATTCGGCCAGTTGGGCAAAGGTCACGTCCTCACGGATTTGGCCTTGCGGGGTAAACAAGGGCTCTGCGGACAGGGTGCAGAACTGAAAGCCGCCACCCGCTGCCAACAGCCCGGGCACGGTATCGCCTTTGGCATTGGTATAGCCGTGGCTGACACGCTTGACGCGCTCGGCGGTGACATTTTTGGCGATGTTGGCATCCATTTCGACCAGGATGAATTGGCGTGAGCCGCCGTCTTCAGCATTCTGTTCAAGTACCGCGTGGCCGGTGGTGCCGGAACCGGCAAAGCTGTCGAGGATGATGGAGTCCTTTGCTGTGGCAATTTGCAGGATGCGCTGCAATAGCCCAGTCGATTTCGGCGTTTCGAACGTAGCCGAATTGCCCAATATTTCAACAACCGTTTTGGTTGCCAAGTCAGTAGTACCCACTTCGTCGGCATACCAAATCGTCTCAGGTGTCAGGCCTCGACTCGCCTCGTTCAAAAACTTTTTTTGACGGGGAACGTTGAGGCCAGCTGCGCCAAAGTAAATCCGGTTGTCTGCCATCAACTCCGCCAGTTTTTGTTGCGTAAATCTCCAACAGTTGCCGTGCGGAAGGTCTATCGTTCTTCCGCCAGGGGTGGTAATCGTGTAGAACTGGGATGCTGTGCCATGACCTGCTTGTGCCGTGATTGCGACTGATTGCCATGGCCCCCGAGGATCGTTATCGGGGTTTTTATGCCTGTCGATAACTGCTTGATTCGTAGGCAGTTCGCCCCTCGTTTCTTCAAATTTAGCAGCGCTTTTTGCAAAACAAAGAACGAAGTCGTGACTGAAAGAGAATGCGCGCCGATTCTCTCTGGTTGTCCGCTTTTGCCAAATGAAAGTGGCAACAAAATTCCCCGCCCCAAAAATCTCGTCCATCAACAGCCGCAGTGTCCCCACTTCGTTATCGTCAATCGACACAAAGATCGCGCCATCCTCCCGCAAAAACTGCCGCAGCAACACCAGCCGGGGGTACATCATGCACAGCCAGCGGTCATGCCGGTCCAGCGTTTCGTCTTCTTTCCCCACCACCGCGCCCAGCCACTTGCGAATCTCGGGGCTGTTGACGTTGTCGTTGTAGGCCCAGCCTTCATTACCGGTGTTGTACGGCGGGTCAATGTAGATGCACTTTACCTGGCCAGCGTAGCGCGGCAGCAGCGCCTTCAGGGCGTGCAGGTTGTCACCCTGCACGATCAGGTTGCCGCTTGCGGGGTTGCCACACGACAGCTCGGACACCGGCTCCAGCAGGCGAAACGGCACTTCCTTGTGGTGTTTGACAACGGCATCTTTGCCGATCCAGTTCAAGCTTGGCATTCAGGGTTCCATTTGATTTCCATCACTCAGAGCATATCGCGCAAATTGGCTCGCTACCGAAGCCGCCACCATCGGCATGGTGCTTCGCAAAAAGAAAAACGAGGCACTGGTAGAAATCACCCTGCCCAAAGACGCCAACATCCACGCCCGGGAATACCAGCTTTATTTGCCGAGCAAAGAAGAGTTGCAGCAGAAACTGGCGGAGTGGGCGGGGGACGGCGTTTGATTTTGGTTATGAATGAAATATGCCTCTAGCACAGGTGCAGCTTGCACAAGTAGCTATTAATTAAATAGTATTTGGTGACGCGATTCACCGCCTGCCCCAGCAGTGGCTGCTGATCAGCCTGATCTATCCGCCTAAGCCACCAGCTGAAACCCAAATCAGGCAGGGCAGTTTGAGCGCTCAGGTGCGTCACCGTCGGCCCGCCCAACTGGCGCGCCGCGCGGGCCACATAAGTGCGGTGGCAGGTGGAATAGACCGCCTCAAAACACACCAGACAGGCCGAGGTGGCCTGCGCGATCTTGACCAGCTCGCGCAAGGACGCATCTTGCGTCTGGATGTACTTCAAAAATTCCCGGGTGTAGATTTGCCAGTTGCCATCCATCTTGTATTGGTTGCGGATGGGCTTGGGGCAACCCAGGGCCGGGGCGTACAAATAGGCAATGCCATGCGTTTCCAGGGCGGCGCAGAAAACCGATTTTGAAAAACCCTTTTTGCGCGACAGCGGCAGACCCCGGACATCCACAACGGTTTTCACCTGCGAGGCTTGCAGGCGTGCGATGAAGGCTTCAATGGTCAGGCCTTCGTAACCGAGGGTGAAAAGGGTGGGATGCATGGGGTCGGGGGCCGAATTGATAGGTGACCTGAGTTTTGAGCAAGTGGCACTCGGGTTCGCACCGTTATGTTGGATTGCAAGACCTGACCCCAGCGTTCCTTACTTGGATTTATCGTCGGCAGCTTTGATAAGCATAGTTAATTATTTGCAATGGTACGGCAATCCGAAACTAGTTATTTTTATGATTTCTCACCGCCAACGGGCAACTCCGCTTGACATAGCGTAAGTTCGTACATGCCGACAAGCTCTGCCATAGCACGCGCCAAAAGACGCAATAAATCAATATAGTCGCGAAGGGACTGAATTGATGGCCAATCGAATTCACCAGAAGGGTGCGCGATCTTATTTCTCAACTCCATCAATTCGTTAAGTTTTCGTTTCGCTTTTGCTTCAACTTGCTTAGAGTCAGAACTTTGAAAGTGTATTTTTAGAGCAGCTTGTTCAGATATTTGAGTCCAAATTGCTGCAACTCCCACTCGACCGAATAAATCGCTTAATACATCAGCACGCATATTGGCATCGGTTACAGAAAGACATTCATGATTAACACGATCAACCGCCGCGTCGATTGCAAGATTTGATGCAAGGGTTGTCACAAAGGTTCTTACTCCATTTTCTGCGTGCCCGAACTTTCTCGGTTCAGATATTACCATTGCAGTATATATTGGTAAATTATCTCTCATTTTTTTTGGCAAACGAGAAAAGGTTCCAGCCTTTGTAACCAACCTTTGACAAAGATCTTCAAAAAGCGTTCGAGTCATCATCTCAAAGCGACCACAGGTGTAGAGAATTAGTGTGCCACTAACGAGTGGCAGATTTCCATGTAATTTTTTTGTTCTCTCATGCACATCGATAGCTTCTTTTAAAAATTGAAATTCGGTTATATCTTCCTGTGCATATGTACAACTAGAAAACTTTCGAATAATTTCTATGAAATCAAGCTGATCGATAATTTTATCGAGATCATTTTCAAAGTCTGTAGTAATTGGGTCCATGAGCATCACCCCACCAGAATCTTAGTCGCGAGAGCTACACGTGCTTTGATCGATTCGAGAGTATTGCCGCGTCCAACTAGTATTTCGTATTCATCTTGATTTGCAAGTGCATCAGCGAGGCGACGTCGAATTTCATCCGCATGATTAGACAAATCAACGCCTTGTTGTTCGTGTGCAGCGACTAATATTGCGTCGTATAGTGGTCGACTAAGCTGTTGATTGCTTGGAAGAACATGAAAGTTATATCCTAACGCAGCAGTAGTTCGCGTTATTGCCGACAAAAAATCAGCTTTCATAATGGCTACTTGGGGTTCCGACAGCGAACTGTAACGTTGCATCGTCCTATCAAATATTTGACGTAGCGAGCCTTTGGTAGTTCCTGCAGCAGCATCACGTATTGCAAAAAATCTTAATACGAGTTCGCAGTCCATCATGGATTTATATAAGACATTTTTTCCCAATGCTGTTGATGGTTCATCCCCCTCGTCAGCCGTTCTCTTGGGGATATTCCAAACAGAGGT
>JAQTSL010000336.1 GCA_028711355.1 Rhodoferax sp. | reverse complement strand
GCGCGTGCAGCGCGCGGATGGCCGAGGTGGTTTGGCGCTTGGCGCGAGCTTCGAGCCACTTGCCCAGCAGCACCAGCGTAATCACCACGGCAGAGGCTTCAAAGTACAGGTGCGGCATGGCATCGGGCGCGGCGCTCAGCCACAGCCAGACCGATAAAGCCCAGCCGGCGCTGGTGCCAATGGCCACCAGCAAATCCATGTTGCCCGACAGCGCGCGCGCCGCGTGCCAGCCCGCTTTGTAAAACCGCGCACCCAGCACAAACTGCACCGGTGTGGCCAGCGCAAACTGTAGCCACGCTGACAGCATCCAGTGCTGCCCGAACAGGTCGCCCAGCATCGGCAGCATTAATGGCAGCGCCAACGCCGCACCCAGCGCCACCGGGCCAAACCCGGCCCAGGCGGATTCGGTCGGGGCGTCGATGGCGGCATTGGCCGCCACTGGTTCGTAACCCGCGTCGCGCACTGCACGTTTCAGGCGCGCCTCGATCTGGTCCGACGGCGCCACCATGATGCGTGCCGATTCGGTGGCCAGGTTGACTGCCACCTCTTGCACGCCAGGCACTTTCTTCAACGCACGCTCGGCCCGCGCCACACACGACGCACAGGTCATGCCGTGGATACCCAGGTCAATACGCAGCGGCGAGGTTTGGGCAGCAGGGAGATTCATCGGAGTTCACAATACGCGTTTTTTAATGACCCCATTTTAGGAGGATTTTTATGCAGCACACTTTTACTGTCACCGGCATGACCTGTGAGCACTGTGAAAAAGCCGTGGTGCGCGCCATTCGCCAACTCGATCGTGTGGCCGAGGTAGTGGCGGACCGCCTGCAAAACCGTGTCGAGGTCAACTCCAGCCTGGCACCGGAGGCGCTCAAGCAAGCCATTGCCGACGAAGGCTACACCGTGGCGGCCTGATGGTTGACGCAACCCTGGTGCAGGAGGTCTGCGCGTTGTATCCGTCGCTGGCGCGGGTTCAGCCCGCGCTGGCAGAACTGGGCGCAGCTTTTGTGCCAATGCAGGTACCGGCCGACACCGTACTGTTTAGCGAAAACGCCGCCTGCCAAGGCTTTCCGCTGGTGCTCGAAGGCGAAATCAAGGTCTCGCGCCATTCAGATGACGGTCGCTCGCTAGAGCTGTACCGGGTCGGTCCGGGTGAGCTGTGCCTGGTGTCGAGCGCCAGCTTGTTTCGGGCCCAACCCTTGTCTGCGTTGGGCCGCACCACCCGGCCGACGCGGTTTTTGCTGATCACGCCTGATCTGTTCATGCGCTGGATCGACACGCCAGACTTTCGCAACGATGTGCTGGGCCTGTTTGCCGAGCGCATGGCTGACTTGACGGCGTTGGTGGATGCAGTCGCCTTCCAGAAGCTCGACCGCCGCCTGGCAGCGGCCTTGCTCGGGCGTGGCCAGCAGTTGCGCTTGACGCACCAGGCGCTGGCCGACGAGTTGGGCACCGTGCGAGAGATTGTTACCCGTCTGCTGCGCCGCTTTGAGCGTGAAGGCTGGGTGGCACTGGGGCGCGAGCAGATCACCATTGTCAACAGCGTCGCGCTGCGCGCGCTGGTCAGTGATGTCGCCAATAAGTTATAGATAAAAATGACCACTAGCGCCCGTCCGATAAGCGCAACACGCTATTTAAATAATAGTATTCAAACCCGCTCCAGCACCAGCGCAATGCCTTGCCCGACCCCAATGCACATGGTGCACAGCGCGTAGCGGCCAGCGCTGGCGTGCAGGCGGTTGACGGCGGTGGTGGCCAGCCGTGCGCCGGATGCCCCCAGTGGGTGGCCCAACGCAATGGCGCCGCCCCAGGCGTTGACGCGCGGGTCGTCATCGGCCAGGCCCAGGGCGCGCAGCACCGCCAGCCCTTGCGCGGCAAACGCCTCGTTGAGCTCGATCACGTCCAATTGCGCCAGGCTCAAGCCGGTTTGCGCCAGCACTTTTTGCGTCGCCGGGGCCGGGCCCATACCCATGATGCGGGGTGCCACACCGGCGCAGGCCATGCCCAGCACTCGGGCCTTGGGGGTCAGGCCGTTCCTGGCAGCGGTGGCTTCGTCGGCCAACAGCAAGGCGCAGGCGCCGTCGTTAACCCCGCTGGCGTTGCCGGCAGTGACCGTGCCGTCGGGCCGCACAATCGGTTTGAGCTTGGCCAGTATCTCCAGAGACGTTGCACGCGGGTGCTCATCCTGGCTCACCGCGATCGGCTCACCTTTCTTCTGGGGGATCTGCACCGGCGTGATCTCGCGTGTCAAGTGTCCGGCTTGTTGCGCAGCAATAGCGCGCAACTGGCTGTCCAGCGCCATGCGGTCCTGCGCGGCGCGGTCAATGTGAAAGTCGGTGGCGACGTTCTCAGCGGTCTCGGGCATGCTGTCGATGCCGTAGCGCTCTTTCATCAGCTTGTTGACAAAGCGCCAGCCGATGGTGGTGTCAAAGACCGTGTTGTTGCGGCTGAAGGCGCTCTCCATCTTGGGCATGACAAACGGTGCGCGGCTCATGCTCTCCACGCCACCGGCGACCATCAGCGTGGCCTCACCCGCTTTGATGGCGCGTGCCGCCGTGCCTACGGCGTCCAGGCTGGAGCCGCACAAGCGGTTGATGGTGGCCCCAGGCACTTCTACCGGCAAGCCCGCCAGTAAACTGACCATGCGCGCCACGTTGCGGTTGTCTTCGCCGGCCTGGTTGGCGCAGCCGTAGAGCACGTCGGTCACACTGGCCCAGTCCACCTGCGGATTGCGCGCGACCAGCGCCTTGAGCGGGATGGCGCCCAGGTCGTCGGCGCGCACGCTGCTTAAGGCCCCGCCGTAGCGGCCAAAAGGGGTGCGGATGGCATCACAAATAAAGGCTTGGTTCATGGTCAATTCCCGGATGTGTTCAGCAAGATGGATAGATCGGCCACCACGTAGCCGTGCCCGGCATCCTTGGCCAGGGTTTGCAGGTCGCGCTCCAGCGCGCCACGGTCTTGCTGACGCGCCCAGAACACCGGGCCGCCTTGCCAGCGCGGGAAACCGTAGCCTTGCACCAGCACCACGTCGATGTCGCTGGCGCGACTGGCAATGCCCTGGGCCAGCAGCAACGCAGCTTCATTGACCATGGCCAGCAAGGCGCGTCGCTGAATCTCTTCAGGGGGTAAGGTGCGCCGGGTGAGGCCGCGCTGGCTGCTAGCCGTTTCAATGATCTGGCGCACCGTGGCGTCGGTGGTTTTGATTTGCTTGCCGTCTTGGTAGGCGTAATACCCGGCGTCCGTTTTTCGCCCCAGGCGCCCCCGTTCGCACAACTGGTCGAGGATGGCGACGTAGCGTTGGCGCGGGTCCCGGTTGGCGGCTTGCGCCTTGCGCATGCGCCAGGCGATGTCCAGGCCCGACAGGTCGGCCACGGCAAATGGGCCCATGGCAAAACCAAAGGCTTGCAAGGCGTTGTCCACGTCTTCGGGCCAGGCGCCGCCTTCCAGCAGGTACTCACACTGGTTGCGGTAGGCGTTGTAGATGCGGTTGCCAATAAAGCCAAAGGCGTTGCCAGTGAGCACCGGCAATTTCTTGAGCGTTTTGCCCAGCGCCATGCCGGTGGCCAGCACATCTGGCGCGGTTTGGGCGCCGCGCACCACTTCCAGCAACTTCATCACGTTGGCCGGGCTGAAGAAATGCAGGCCCAGCACGTCTTGCGGTCGCGCGGTGGCGTTGGCAATCGCATCGACGTCCAGGTACGAGGTGTTGCTGGCCAGCACCGCACCGGCGCGGGCGTGCATGTCGATCTTTTGAAAGACCTCTTGCTTGACCGCCATTTCTTCAAACACGGCTTCAATAATCAGGTCGGCGCGGGACAGTTGTATCCAGTCGGTAGTGGGG
>JAQTSL010000042.1 GCA_028711355.1 Rhodoferax sp. | reverse complement strand
AGTGGGCGGACAGGCAGTATTCGCATTGGTTTTTCTGGGCCAGCGCCAGCGCGATGCGTTCGCGGGTGGCCCCGTCCAGCGAACCGTGGTTGGCGATGTGATCCAAGCCGAGAAAGGCCTTCAGGGCATCCGGCGAATGAGCGAACACCCGCAAGAAGTTGGGCACCATACCCAACTGGCCCTGAATCGCATCGAACAGGCTGCGCTGTTCGGTGTTGGCGTTCTCGTTGCTGACGGCAGTAATACGGCTCATATAGGTTCTCCAAAAAAGTTGTCGTACGCCTGTGAGAAATTCAGCAGGTGGATGGAGTGTGTCTTGTTCCATTAAAATTAAGAATACACAAAATTTTCAATTTACTATTCCAAAATTCGGAATAACAAATGAATCGTTTTCACTTAATGAGCGTCTACATCGCGGTGGTCGATGCGCAAGGCTTTGCCGGTGGTGCCCGCAAGCTGCACATGTCACCACCAGCAGTGACGCGCGCGGTGGCCGCACTGGAAGAGCGCTTGGGCATCAAATTGCTGAACCGCACCACCCGCTATGTGAGGATGACCGAGGCTGGCCAGAAATACTACGAAGACGCCAAACACATCATTGCCTTGGCCGATGAAGCCGACGGTGCGGCTTTGGGCATTCATGCCGAGCCGCGCGGCCAATTAACGGTCACCGCCTCAGTCTTGTTCGGACGACTGTATGTGATGCCGGGCATCATCGCCTATTTGCGCCGCTATCCAGCGGTGAAAGTCAACGCACTGTTTGTCGACCGGGTGGTCAACATGCTGGAAGAAGGTGTGGACGTGGCGATCCGCATTGCGGAATTACCGGATTCGTCCTACCGGGCGCAGCAGGTCGGCTCGGTAAGGCGGGTCTTGTGCGCATCACCGGATTATTTGGACAAGCACGGTATTCCGCAAACGCCGCAGGATTTGCTCAAGCACCAAATCATCCTGGCGCGCGGCTTAAATCCGAATGATGAAATGCGCTTTCTGCGCGACGACCAGACGCAAACCGTCAAACTGCAGCCTGTATTGAGCGTCAGCGACAACGACTCAGCCGCCAACGCGGCCATGGCTAACTTGGGCATCACCCATTTGCTGTCCTATCAAATTACCGAGCCGCTACAGACGGGCAAGCTGAAAATTGTGCTCAGTGAATTCGAAAGCCCACCCGTACCGATCCACATCGTGCACCGAGAAGGGCGCCATTCGTCGGCAAAAGTCCGCTCGTTCGTCGATTTGATGGCATCGCATTTGCGCACGCTGCATTTCTTTTGACGTACCGATTGCCTCAAACCGGAGTTTGATGAGCCATTCCTCGCAGGCTGTCTTGCGCAAAGTCGTGAATGCCGCAGATGTTTCCCGCCCAAAAAAACACCCGATTGCGGGAAAAGTGCACAGCAACGCGGCATGTCTGCCTGGTTAGCGACAGTAATCATCCCCCGGCAATGCCGGGGGCTTTCAAATTGTGAGCCGCAGAGCGGCAAAAATGGGGCGCTGGTTGATGGGGAAGTTCCAGGGTGTAAACGCGGCCACCACGCCTACTGGTTCTTTCATCACCTGCTGTTGCACGCTGGCCGCGCGCGGCGAAATGCGGCAGCCTTCCTCGGCAAAATAATCAATGATGTCGGCGGCAGATAAGGCCTCCGCTCTGGCTTCGGCCAGGGGTTTGCCTTGTTCCTGAGTCATCAACGCGGCAATCACGTCCGCCCGTTCGCGCATCAATACGGCGGCTTGGTGCATGATCTTGCAGCGCTCTATCGCGGGCATGGCGCGCCAAGTTTTAAAACCCTTCTGAGCCGCCACCAAAGCGGCGTCCAGATCGGTGATCGACGCATGCGCCACGCGGCCTATTTCCCAATCCGTGGCCGGGTTGAACACAGGTAGGGTTCTGTCGCCTAGCGCGTTGCGCCACTGGTTGTCGATCAACAGTTGAGGGTTTGTGTAGCGCAAATGTGGCTCATGGGTCAAAATTTAGTGCAAAGGCAGATGCGGTGAAAGCTATCTGCATCCGGCTCAATGGGGATGAAAGGCCAGCCAGCGATAACGCCAGTCCACCATTCAACACACCAAAGCCCTGTTTCAACTCTTTGGTGCGAGATAGCCGTCAACCAAACTGAAGAACTCGGCTGGCGTCTCCAGCATCGGGTAATGACACCTGGGGCGCGGCAGCGCCGACACTCACGCCCCAGATTGATCCGTTCGCTCCTTGGAATACTTATCCAAAATTAAATATGAAGCCGACGTTTGCATTTCAAGATCAATCGATCTACAATCGCTTTCAAGATCAAACGATCTGCAATGTAAATTGGACTGGATATAAGGAGTGTGCGCCGTGGCCCGTACTTGTGAATTCGATCATCAGGAAACGTTAGACAAGGCAATGCGCCTGTTCTGGCGCAAGGGATATGCCGAAACATCGGTCCGGGATCTTGTCGAGCACACCGGTGTTGCGCACGCCGGCCTCTACGCGGCCTTTGGAGGAAAACGCGAGTTCTACAGAGCGGCCCTTGATCACTACGACGCGACCTATGGCAACTTTTTGATTGGTCCAATGGAGCGTCCCGAGGCTGGCCGCCCCGAGGTCGAACGGTTCTTCGCCACGATTCTGGATGCCGTCAGAACGAAGCAGTTTGGCGATGGCTGCTTCATGTGCAACACGGCGGTTGAATTCGGCAACGAAGGCGATGACATCGTTTCAAAGTCGAGAAACAATGTCGAACGCATGAGTGCCGCTTTCAGAAATGCGCTGAAGCATGCACGCGAACGGAGCGAGATACCCGCCGGGCTAGACCCCGCCGCCACAGCCAGTTTCCTGACCAGCACGTTTCACGGCATCGCAGTATTGGCGCGCGCCAAAACACCTTTTAAACGTATTGAGGAGAGCGTCAAAATCGCGTTACAAATTCTTCGTTGATTTTTTTTAGCAATTCAAGATCGATCGATCTACATTAATAGGAATGAAATGAAAATAAAACATGACGTTTTGCAGCACTACCGCGCGCCCGATCTTCTCGCACGTATTGAATCCGCCCTTTTGAACGCAGGGAAGTCGCGAGCCGAGGTCGGTATCGACGATCTAGCTCCTGCCGACGAGTTCCACCTCCGCGGCCCGCTTGCCACTGGCGAACTGATCGAACTCCTTGAGGTTGTGCCGGGGATGCATGTCCTCGACGCCGGATCAGGTCTTGGCGGCCCCGCCCGGCGTCTTGCGCATGCCACTGGCTGCAAGGTCACCGGCATTGATCTGAGCGAGGATTACGCTTGCGCCGGTACGGTGCTGAACCAGTGGACGCGCCTTGACAAGCAGGTCGATTTTGTCGTCGGCGACGCCACGGACCTCGGGCGCTTTCAGGCAAACAGCTTCGATGCGGCGTGGACCATTCACGCGTCAATGAATATCCCCGACAAATCCCGCTTCTACAGTGAAATTGCGCGTGTATTGAAACCTGGCGCCAGATTCGTTGCTTACGACGTTCTCACAACCGGCTCTCAGGACCTTCATTTTCCCGTGCCATGGGCATCAGGACGGTCCGCTAGTTTCCTGCAGACGACAGACGACATGCAGGCCGTCCTCCGCCTGACGGGATTTCAACAGTTTGCGCACCGCGATTGCACAGCCGAATGCATCCGATTCCTGGAGCAGGCGCAGCAACAAATCGCGCAGCAGGAGCTACCGACCCTTGGTCTTCACCTTCTGTTCGGACCGAGGTTCCGCGACATGATCGCCAATCTGGCGCGTAATTTCGCAGACGGCCGGGCTACCGCCGCCGTTGTGACCTGCACCAATGCCGCTTAAGGAGTGCTCAATCATGATCAAACCCAAAATTCTCGTAACCGCGGCCGCAGGCCGCACCGGCGCGGCTGCGGTGACGCAACTGCTTGGCAAGGGTTTCCCGGTTCGGGCATTCGTACGCCGCCGCGACCACCGCTCCGAAATTCTGGAGCGGGCCGGCGCGGAGCTGTTCGTCGGCGACATGTTTGACTTTCGGGATCTGCGCAAGGCGCTTCATGGCGTTCAGCGCGCTTATCATTGCCCGCCCTTCGCGCCGAATCTTCTACACAATTCGATGCTGTTCGCCCTCGCTGCCGAGGAAGCCAAACTGGAAGTCGTGGCACTGTTGAGCGGATGGAACCCGCACGCCGCTCATCCCTCGGTGCTCACGCGCGAGCACTGGATCGCCAATAATCTTTATCGATGGATGCCGTCCGTTGACGTCATTCACATCAATCCTGGGCTTTTCGCGTTCGTCTATCTTCTTGGCCTGCCGGCGATCGTGCATTTCGGAATGCTGGCCGGTCCCTTCGGCGATGGAAGCAACGCGCCGCCCTCCAACGAGGACATCGCCAGCGTTGCCGTCGGCGCGCTCAGCGATCCTGCGCCGCATATCGGCAAGTGCTATCGGCCGACCGGCCCTGAACTCCTGACTGCGCACGACATTGCCGCCATTCTCACCGGAGTGGTGGGACGCAAGGTCAAATATCAAAACGTGCCTGAAAGGATGTTCGTCAAGGCGGCGATTGCGCAGGGGTTCCCGCTCTTCGAGACCAGCCAGGTTCGACACTATCTTGCCGAACTCCGGCAAGGCGCATTTGCGGTTGGCGCGCCGACCGATCACGTGCAGGAGGTCGGTATGCGGACCCCGGAAAACTTCGAAAGCATCGCGCGCCGTTATGTGAAGCAGCTATCGCTGATCCACTCGCATCTATCAATCGGGACCAGGCTTGGCGCATTGGGGTTCATGTTAAGGATGCTGGGCACGCGCGTACCCGATCTCGATGGCTGGGAGCGCAATCGCGATCACCCTCTGCTGACCCAGCCGATCCTGGCCCAAGACAGTGAAGAATGGCGTGTCGCTGCGGAAGAAAGGATGCTCCACTTGCTCCGATAAAGACGGCAACGAGGGGATCGCGCCGCGCTATTTTGTATCACGATCGAAACCCAAGACGCCGTCTGACCTCTCGGAATACGTGTGCCTGCGTATTGTCTCTAACCCGCCGCAGGATGAATGGAGTTTGATCGACGCGAAGGGCAATATGGAGATGGTCCACGTGAGCGGAAACTTCGAAGCCGACGACAGCCGTGTGCTGGCCGATGCCATGTTTGCTGGCCTCGGTATCGGCATACGCCCGGAAAAAGAACTTGCGGCGGCGGCTGAAGCAGGGACACTGGTGCGTGTCCTGCCGCGTTATCGCTTTGCCAGCATGGAGGTCTATGCAATGATGTCCAAAGGCACTTCGCGCCTGGCACGCGTATCAACTTTTCTGGACTTCTTCAGTCAATTACTGAAAGAAGAGGCTTAAACCCATGGCATTCATGGCAAACGATTGGCGCAGCAGGTCCGTAACATGTCGTAGCCCGAATCCGCTCCCCTCTGTCTCAGTGATTTCCACAACGGCTCATCGCCCAGCATTAGCGGTATCACTCATTGCGACGCCTGTACCCCTTGGCTCCTTTGACAACTGCGCCGGATACCGGGTGGTTTCTTCCTCACCCTTTAACCATTCAGTAGGAGAACAACCCAGCTTGCGGACAAAAGCGCGGGTCAGCGCGCTGGCGCTGCCATAGCCCACGTCGTCAGCGACATGCTTGAGCTGACGGCCTTCTTTGAGTAACCCTTGCGCCATCATGATGCGCCAGGCGGCCAGGTAATCGGCCGGAGTCACGCCAGTGACCTCGCGAAACCGCGCGGCAAAGCGCGCGCGGGACATGCCCGCCAGCGCCGCCATGCTGACCAGATCGCGCTCAGCCGCAGGGTCGGCATGAATCGCATCGAGGGCTTTGGCAAGTCGCACATCAGCCAACCCCGCCAAAGTGCCTCCCTGCGTCAGGCCCAAATCAATGCAGTGACGCAACAGCCGGATCATCAGCACCTCACACAGACGGTCGAGCACGGCCTGACGGCCATCGTTTTCAGAAAAGGCCTCATCAAACATCAAGCGCAACAGGGCGTCCACTCCGGTCAAAGCAGACAGTTCAATCATCACCACATCAGGCAAAGAATCGGCAATCGGATTTCTGCCACCGCCGCCAAACTGAACCGTCGCACACACGACGTCCGCGCCGGCACGGTCATCCGCCAGCAACCGGTGGGTATCGGGGCGTGGCAGAAACAGCAAGGTGGGTTCGGTGACATCCAAAATTTGCTGTTTCACGCCAATGACCTGCACCCGCCCGCGTCGGATCAGGTGAATATGACCACGCAGGCTGTCCTGCGCAAAGTCGTGAATGCCGCAGATGTTGCCGGTGTAAAAAACACCCGCCTGCAGGGAAAAGTGTGAGAGCAGTGTGGAAAGTCTGTCCATAACTATTTGATACGAATGGTGATGCTAATGATACTTTGAAACACTTTTCGTATCAAGATGGCCATTAAAGTTGACACCGTCGATGGTGATGTTGCCTTACCAGTTTGCATCGCAGTCGGTCTCAACCCTTCGCACTTTTTGGAGATCGTTATGCCTACCCAGTTTCGTACTTCTCGCCGCAGTTTTGTGGCATCAACTGCACTGATGGCGCTTGCGCCGTTTGCGCTCCCTGATTTCGCACAGGCTTATGACGAACTTTCGACGGGCGCCTTGAACGTTGATGCAAATGGCATAGCGCTAAAGGGCTTTGACCCGGTGTCGTACTTCCTGCCAAGCGGTCCGGTTGCCGGCAAAGCGGAATTTTTTGCAAAACACGGCGGCGCCACCTACCAGTTTTCCAGTTTGATCAACCGTGACACATTCACGGCCAACCCTGCCAAATACACCCCAGCCTATGGTGGCTTTTGCGCCATGGGAGTTGCACTGGAACAAAAACTCGATGTCAATCCGCAACTTTGGCGCATCGTTGACGGCAAGTTGTATCTCAACGTGCACAAGGAAGCGCAAACGCGCTGGCTCGAAGACGTGAAGGGCAATTTGGCCAAGGCAGACAAGAACTGGCCACACCTCAAGGACAAGGCGCCCAAGGCGCTTTGATCCTCAAAGCTGACACGCCACAGACGACCTCACATTCCGACAGGAAAAATCATGATCAACATCACAATGTACAGCTCGGCAGGTTGCGGTTACTGTCAAAGTGCCGAACATTTGCTCAGACGCAAAGGGGTTTCACAGATCGACAAAATCCTGGTCGATCAGGAGCCGGGCGCGCGCGAAGCCATGATGTCGCCCATCCCGCCCACGGATGACCCCTTGTTGGAGCCGGGCGCGCGCGAAGCCATGATGCAGAAAACCGGCCGACGTACAGTGCCGCAAATCTATGTCGGCGATTTTCACGTGGGTGGTTTTGATGACCTGGTGACGCTGGACAAAGCGGGCAAGCTCGATGCGTTGTTGGCGCAGTAGTTCCTGGGCGAGGGGGTAAATCGACAACTTGCCCGTGAATCTCCCATCCGTTACGACCAGAAAACCCTCATTTCTGCAGAGACTGGACGTGACCAACCGGGTCGCCATCTCGATAGGTGACCCAGTTGGCCAGGTTCAAGCCTTACTGGCTGGTCAGCCACCGTTCAAACGGGCATCTTTCAACACGTTGTAAGAAACCCGCTGCCACTCGCGACCAATCCAGCAGCAGTGCCAAACCTTGTGGCATTTGCTGGAAACCGCTGACTATTTATTCACCGTTAACTGTTTAAAGGACACCCTCATGACAACCCCATCCCAATCGTTTCTGACCCGTCGCACCGCCACAGCCGCCGGCCTGGCGCTGGCCATAGGCGCCGCTCTGGGCATTGCCGCCGCGCCCATTGCCGCGCAGGCTGCTGAAAACGAAAAATGCTTTGGTGTTGCGCTCAAAGGCAAGAACGACTGCAAGGCGGGTGCAGGCACCACCTGCGCGGGCACCTCCAAGGTCGACTACCAGGGCAACGCCTGGACGATGGTGCCCAAGGGTACGTGCGAAAAAACCGTCTCCAAGACCTCGCCCACTGGCCACGGCCAGTTGAACGAATTCAAGGAAGTCAAGGCCTGAAAAGCACCCGAATCCTGGAGCACCCAGTATGTCCTTACTCAGTCCATCGCCAGCGCATACTGTGGGTGCTGCCGCGTCCACCCTGCCCCCGCGGGCTGGGGTGGGCCTGAAGCCCGAGCACTTTCAGGAAATTCTGGCCACCCGGCCCGACATCGGCTTCTTTGAAGTGCATGCCGAGAACTACCTGGTGCCAGGCGGGCCGTTTCACCACTACCTGGGCCTTATCCGCCAGCGCTACCCGCTGTCCATCCACGGTGTCGGCCTGTCGATTGGGGCCGATGCACCGCTCGATTTACAACATCTAAATGCCTTGCAGCGCTTGCTGGACAAGTACCAGCCGCAATCATTTTCAGAGCATCTGGCGTGGTCCACCCACGGCCCGACGTTCCTCAACGACCTGCTGCCGCTGCCCTATAACACGGCTAGCTTGCAGCGCGTGTGTGACCACATTGACCAGGTGCAGACGCATCTGCAGCGGCGGATGTTGCTGGAAAACCCGGCCAGTTATGTCGAGTTCACCGCGTCCACCTGGGATGAGGGCGCTTTCATTTCCGAGGTGTTGCGACGCACCGGTTGCGGCCTGTTGCTGGACGTGAACAATGTGTTTGTGAGCTGCGTCAACCATCACCGTGACGCGCAGGCGAGCATTCGCGCGCTGCCGCTGCACGCGGTGGGTGAAATCCATTTGGCCGGGTTTGCCGAGCAGTTGGATGCCAACGGCGACCCTTTGCTGATTGACAGCCATGGCGCACCGGTGGCGCAGGCGGTATGGGATTTGTATGCCTTCACACTTGCGTTGACGGGGGGGCAGCCAACCTTGCTGGAACGCGACAACGACATCCCCGCCTGGCCGGTGTTGTTGGCTGAAGCCAGCCTGGCAGAGCGCCATCTGCGGGCGCTTGCAGCCGCGCAGACGCTGGTTCGGCCACGGGTTTCTGACGCGGTGGCCGCATGAACAGTCAAACAGCTTTTGCCCTGCCGCTGCTCCAGCCCGAGCTGGCGTGCCCCACAGGTTTGAAAACCTGGAACGGCTCCAACCCGGCGCTGCGCTACGCGGTCTATCGCAACAACGTCACGGTGTCGCTGATCGACGCACTGGCCGACACCTTTCCCGTGGTGCAGCAACTGGTGGGTGAAGACTTTTTTCGCGCCATGGCGCGGCTGTTCGCGCAAGCGCATCCGCCGCAGTCGCGCATCATGGCGTTTTTCGGACAAGGATTTGCCGATTTCATCGCAGGCTTCGCCCCCGCTGCAAGTGTGCCCTATCTGGCTGACATAGCACGACTGGAAATGGCCTACGTTCAGACCTACCACGCCGCCGACGCGCATGCGCTGGACGGTGCGCAACTGCAAGCCTGGTTGGCTGATCCGATGGAACTTGAACACCATACCCTGGCGTTGCACCCTTCGGTGCAGCTCATTTGCTCGCCCTATGCCATCGTGTCGATCTGGGCCGCGCACCAAACGGACGCTGACCCCCAGGTGCCCGATGCGGATGTACCCCAAAATGCCTGGATGTTCAGAAGTGGCCAATCGGTTCACGTACAGACCATTGCCGATGGGATTGCGGATTTTTTGGCTGCGCTGCTGCGTGGTGTAACGCTACTGGACGCCGCAGACGATGCCACTGCCAACGACTCGGCCTTTAACCTGCCGGGCGCCTTGGCCTTGCTGCTGCGTTGGCAGCTTCTGATTGATCGCCACACCGGAGACACCCGCCATGACCCCTCGCACTGACCGCGTATCTGCCGTTGCGCCCGCGGGTGCACTGACGGACCTGGCCCACTCCCTGATCGACTTGTTCACCCGCATTCCGCATTCGCTGCTGGCCTTGCTGGCGCGTTTTTCGATTGCCGCCGTGTTCTGGAAGTCGGGTCAGACCAAGGTGCAGGGCTTTGCCATCGACCTGGTCAACGGCGAATTTGTGCTGGGCTGGCCGCGCCTGTCGGATTCGGTGGTGGGGTTGTTTCGTAGCGAATACAACCTGCCGCTGATCCGGCCCGAGATCGCCGCCACGCTGGCTGCCACGGCAGAGCACATCTTTCCGGTTCTGCTGCTGTTGGGTCTGGCCACCCGTTTTTCAGCCTTGGCGCTGCTGGGCATGACGCTGACCATCCAGTTGTTTGTCTATCCCGATGCGTACCCCACGCACGGCACCTGGGCGGTGGTGCTGCTGTTTTTGCTGGTGCATGGGCCGGGCAAGCTGTCGGTGGACTACTGGGTGGCCCGCCGTTATGCCTGAAATGGCTGCGCCACCTCACCTTTAGCAACCCGCCCTCAATCCACTGATAAATCGGGGAAAGTTGTTCTGACAAACGCGGCCACCTCTCCTTTGAGTCGTTCGCACCCCATGGCCTACGGTTTGCCATCTTCGTCGTCGCGCTCGTCAAAACCTTTGGCGTAAGCCTTCATGGCCTGACTCAAAAACGGAATTTGCAGACTGAAGTTCTTGCAGCCAGAGCACATCATCAGGTGCATCTTCAAGGCCACCTTTTTCGACCATGACAGATCGTGCTCCTGCGACTCGGAAATCAGCCGAGTGGCTTGCTGGCAGTTCATCATGCTTGTTCTCCTTTGACGAACCAGCGGTTCTCCAGGCATTCACGCAGGCGCAGGCGTGAACGATGCAACATCACGTTGAGGTTGGTTGTGGTGATACCGACAGTGCTGCAAATCTCGGCTGAATCAAGCTCGACAAATTCTTTCATCATGAACACCCTGGCCTGGTTACCGGGCAAGCCCTCCAGGCAAACTTCAAAAATTTTCCAGAACTGAAGCTGGTGCAACGACGCTTGCGGGTTGCCCCAACTGGCGGGTTTCTCGTCTTCCTGCCAATGACCTTTTTTGTCGAACAGCTCTGAAAAGTCTTCGCCATCCTCGTCCTCGTGCAGCAGGCTGCTGGCATTGACCATGCGCTGTTTCTGGCGCAAGGTATCGGCGATCTTGTTCTTCAAAATGGCAAACACCCAGGTTTTCAGGGCGGCACGTCCACCAAAGGACTTGGCGTTTTTCAGGGCACCCATCAGGGCCTCTTGCACCGCGTCTTCGGCCGCGTGGCTATTGGAAAGCTGCAGCGTGGCGAACTTGATCATCTGCTGGCGCAAATCGCTCAAAAAAGCAGTGTCTGACAAGGCCGAGGTATCCAAGCCCCCCGCTTCTACGGCAGTGGCATTAATGGAAGAAGTCATCAGCGGTTTCCCCTTGGCGAGATTTCATTTTTGGCCGCACTGTAACTTGCCACGCAATACGGTACCAGATAGTTCAGCACCAGGTGCGGCCAGGAAATGCCGACGCCTGCCAGAATGACATCGCCCTGGTTGATCAGGTTGAGCACCGTACCAACCACCACAGCAATCCGGGTTGAATTTTTCACAATCTTGCCCGAACAGGCCACACGAACCAGGCTTCGCATCAATGACTCCAAAGCGAGTGATTCATCAAGGACTTGCATTGGGTCATGGTGTTTTCTCCAGCAGCGATGCTGTATCCGGTTGCGGGTTGACTGAAAACCGCTGCATGAAGCGTCGATCTATCCAGTCTTTCCAGCGCCACACCCATTGTCCTTCAGCCGACCATCGGCCCCAGGAGGCCACGGCATAACGCGAACCACAAGCCAGAAGATACAAGGAGCGGCGCTTGGGCACATAGGGTCGCATTGCCCCGCCACCCAGCGCGGCCAACAAGTTTTGCGCCAGGACGGGGCCGGCATGCACTGCATGTACCCCGGAACGCGACATGGCCACATCGGTACGAGCGCAAACATCACCGGCGGCAAATACATTCGGATGCGAGACACTGCGGTGGTATTTATCCACCAGGATGTAGCCGCGGTCATCCAGCCCCAGCTTGGACAGCGCCAGCCAAACGGCGGGGCGTGCGCCGGTTGCAGCAATGACCTGATCCGCTTGCACCAGTTGACCATCCGCCAGCAAAACGCCTGCTTCAGATCCGACGCCACGGGCGAAATGCAAGGTTACTCCGGCGCGTTCGGCAAACCGTTGAACCCTGGTTTGAACACCTCTGGCGTGTCCGGGCAGCAACCCGGATTCCGACGCGACCAGGTCAACAGAGCCATCAACGCCCGCGTGTGTGAAGGCCTGTTGCGCGGCAAGTGCCAGCTCAACCCCGGCAGCACCGCCACCGACCACCACCAGTTTGAAACCCTTCTTTGCTGTAGCTGCCGCCAGAATACGTGGCCAACTGGCAAAAAAGTTGTCGAGTGGTTTCACGGGCAACAGCTTGTCCCCAAGGGTTTCCAGCCAGGACGTGTCGGTTTCGCTGCCGATGTCGAGTGACACCACGTCGTACTCGATATGCGGGCCATGTGCCAATCCAACACAGCGTCGCGCGGCGTCCATGCCAATGACCTGGTCGAGTACCAGGCGTACACCAGCGGCCTGAACCAATGGCGCAAGGTCAATACGGCACTGGGCCTGCGTGTAATGTCCAGCGACCCAGCCCGGCAACATGCCGGAATAGTTCTGGTGTTTTGATGTCGTGATCAAAACGACATCGATGCCCGCAGGCCGCTGCTTCGCCAATGCACGAAGGACCGACAGGTGCGCATGGCCGCCGCCGACCAGAACAAGTTTTTGGGTCACCATCATGCCTGGCGGAAATGCCGCTGAATCAGGCGCCCAGCCATGGTGCGGCGCTCAGGAGAAGTCAGGTCATCTTTGCTCACATACAAAAAGGTCTCTTGCCGCCCCAATTGCGCCGCAGCCACGGGTGTTGCGTCGATACCAAGAATAGTCACCGGGATGCCTGCCTGCTTGGCGATGCGCTCCAGCGCAGGCCGTGCTTGCGCCAATGGCAGCATGGCTGCAAACAAAACGGGAACCCGAGGGGCCAGACTCTTCAACTTCAAAAATACGTCGTCTGCGGACTCGGTGATCGAAGACGACAAGGCCAGTGAAATGACCGCTCCAGAAATCCCGGCCAACTGGCTTTGCAGGCCGCTGATGTGCTCAAGTTTGTTGGTGCTGAAGCCACTTTCCTCCAGGAAAGGTTTCATGACCGAGACGATGAAGGTGTGCGGGCGGGCGATAAGAACTGTTTTAGACATGGTGCGCGCTCATGAAGTGACGAAACAAAGTTTAGTCGCGGCAGCCCCCGGACTTGTTACATACCACTGACGCCACTGGGCGTGGTGCATGGCTTTTGGCCGTGCGGCTGCGAGAACCAAAAAAGGTTTCGATGGCGGCGTAAGCATTTGGCTGCCCCGGCGACTATGCCCGTGAAAGTCCTGTGTTGCCACCGAACGTCAGTCTGTCAGCAAAATACTTATTTGAAAGGTTTATATGAAAATTCCAAAACTTGTCCTCTCGACGCTTCTTGCCTTTGGCGCGATGGCTGCACACGCACTTGACATTCAACCTTACTCAGCCGCCGCGCTGGCCCAGGCGCAGAAAGCCGACATGCCGGTGGCCTTGCATTTCCATGCCGACTGGTGCCCAACCTGTCGCGCACAAGAGGGCGCATTACAACAGTTGAAATCCGAAAAAGGCCTGGACATCACCGTTCTGGTAGCCAATTACGACACCGAAAAAGCCCTGAAGAAACGCTTCAACGTGCGCGCCCAATCCACCCTGGTGGTGTTGCATGGTGAGAAAGAAACCGAGCGTTTGGTGGGCGACACCTCCCGCGTAGGCATTCTCCTGGCCTTGAAATCGGCACTTTAAAAACACGCCGCCATGTCCATTGTCTTGTCTGTCCCCCAAGTCGGCTTGAGCCTGTTTGCCGGTAGCCTGACCACGCTGTCGCCCTGTGTGTTCCCGCTGTTGCCGCTGGTCTTGGGTGGGGCCATGCAGGGCAACCGCTTCGCGCCGGTGGCCATGGGGCTGGGTATGACCGGCTCATTCGCGCTGATCGGCATGCTGCTGGGTGCCTTGGGGCCAGCACTGGGTATTGATGGTGACACCGTGCGCACGGGGGGCGCGGCCATGCTGATTGCCTTCGCCTTGGTGATGTTGCTGCCCGCCCTGGGTGAACGCTTCACCCAGTGGATGCTGCCGATTGCCAGCTCTGCCAACGCCGCATCGTCCAGGCTGGACGGCGGGTCGCTGCTGGGCGCGCTGCTGTTGGGCGGCGTATTGGGGCTGGTGTGGAGCCCGTGTTCCGGCCCGCTGTTGGGCTCTGCCCTGACACTGGTGGCCAGCGAAGGTGGCGTGGCGCGCGGTGGCCTGGTGCTGGGCATTTTTGGTTTGGGTGCAGCGCTGCCGCTGATTGCCGTGGCCTACGCCTCGCGCAACGGGTTCATGCGTGTACGCGACTGGGTGCTGGCGCGCATGGCGTCGGTTCGCGTCGCCTTTGCCGTGCTGCTGGGGGCCATGGGCATCGCCATTCTGAGCGGTGGTGACAAATGGCTGGAGGCACGCGTACTTGGTTGGCTGCCCGATGCCTGGGTGAACCTGAGTGTCGCACTCTGACTCGGCGGCTGGTCTGGTTTTTCGAACCCTCATGACGCCGGGTGGGGCACGCTCAAACGTTGTGCCACCATCAGCGCCACCAGACCCGCCACACTCAGGAACAGCAACAGCCACAAGCCGTTCGCATACCCGGCCTGCGGCGACCACATCAGCCCCAGCAACAGCGGTGCAGCCGCGCGCGCCAGCGCCAGCGGCAAGCCCAGCGCCCCGTTGAGCGTGGCCACATGCACTCGACTGACGTAATGCGCAATGGCCGTGCCTTTGACGATGGTCAGCATGCCGTTACCCAAACCGTACAAGCCCACGAACGCGCCGACCAGCGCCAGTTGCCAACGCGCCGTCATGGGCGCCAGCAGCAACAGCAACAGGCCCAGCGGAATCAGCAACGGCACCAGCCGGTTGACCCGGTGCAAGTCCATGCGGTGCTCAAAAAAGTACAGGATCAGCCGCCCGATCACCTGCATCACCCCGATGGCAGCCGGCATGGCAATCACCCAGGTTTCAGACAACCCGTTTTCGCGCAACAGACTCACCATGTGCGCAGGAATTGCCACCGTAACCGACATCATCAGCGTCACGAAGACCCCGATCAACAGAAATGGCAGGCTGCGCATCAGCGTCTGTACGCCGGCCGGCTGTGGCAGGCCGACAGCCGTGTCCAGCGTACCCCGATCAGGCGCGGCAGAGAGCGGGGCACCGCGCAGCACCGTCCAGTGCAAGGGCGCACAGACCAGCAGATGCAACGCCGCCAGGCACAGCAGGGCACCCCGCCAATCCAGCAGTCCCATCAACCAGGCGATCAGCGGTATGAAGACAGTGCTGGCGAGCCCACCCAAAAACGTCAGGGTGATGATGGCGCGCCGAAAGTCGAGAGAAAAACGGCGCGTCACCAGTGCAAATGCGGGTGAATACAGAACGGCGGACATGGCGACGCCCAGCCCCAGCCAGACGCCGTACAAACCCGCCAGTGAAGTGACCTGGCTGTGCAGCACCAGACAGATGCCCGCCAGCAGTGAGCCAACCGTCATCACCCGGCGCTCATGCCCCCGGTCGATCCAGCGCCCAACCGGGTACGCCATCAAACCCTCGGCCAGCAAGGCCAGGCTGAACGCCAGCGACACCTGCGAGCGGTTCAGGCCCAAGTCACGTTCCAGCGGCGCAATCAGCAGCGAAAACAGATAAAAAACACTGCCCCAACTGATCAACTGACCCAGCGAAAGCCAGATCACCAGGCGGGGGTTATAGGTTTGCATCGGTGTCGTGGCAACGTGATTCAGGCCGCTTTCAGCGCCCGGCGGTATTGCATGGCTTCGGCCACATGCGACACCTGCGTGCTGTGCGCACCGGCCAAATCGGCAATGGTGCGCGCCACTTTCAGCGCCCGGTGCGTACTGCGCGCCGACCAGCCCAGGCGGGCCGCAGCCACGTTCAAAAATTTGACCGCTGCCTGGTCCAGCAGCACAAATTTGTCGATTTCCTGCCCCTGCAACGCCTGGTTGGGTTTGCCCTGACGCGCCACCGCGAGCTCGCGCGCGGCCAGACAGCGCGAGCGCACCGCAGCACTGGACTCACCCGGCGGCGACTGTAGCAGCTCGCTGGCCGCCAGCGCCGGTACCTCTACGTGCAAATCGATCCGGTCCACCAGTGGGCCACTG
>JAQTSL010000335.1 GCA_028711355.1 Rhodoferax sp. | reverse complement strand
TTTGAACCCGAACAAGCCCGCGTCAGACCAACTGGTCAGCGTCGGGCTGGGGCTGCGGTATCAAAGCGGCAAATTTGGTTTGACGGCGGATTGGGGTCATTTGGTGACGGGCAGTTCATTACCGCTGTCAATCAACCCGACTGCGCCGCAGGCCGGGGCGAACAAAATTCACGTCAGTCTGATGGCCCGGTTTTAATGTGAAGCAACCGGTTGTCATGTCGGGCCACGACCCGGTATCCATGAATTTGGATGCACTGGAACAGCGGGTCGTGGCCCGCAATGACCGCCATCTTTCATGATTCGGGCTGGTGAGCACGCCATGACAGTTAACGCAAACAGTTCATTCGGTGGCATGTGAAGTCGCGCTGGTGTCGTTGGCCAGTTGTCTTTCAAAGTAACATGGGCGCATGACCGCCGTCACCCTGTCGATTCAAACCACGCCGTTGCGGCAAGACGCACAACTCATCGCCTTGGTGGGCCTTGCGCATGCGGCTTCGCACTTTGGTCACCTGTTGCTGCCGCCTTTGTTTCCGGTGTTCATGACCGAATTTGCCCTGAGCTATTCGCAGGTGGGTGCGCTGATGAGTGTGTTTTTTGTCGTGTCGGGCCTTGGGCAGGCGTCCTCTGGCTTTGTGGTGGACCGTCTCGGCGCTCGACCGATGCTGTTTGCTGCGCTGGGGCTGTTTGTGCTGGCCTGCATTCTGGCGTCGATGGTGACCGGCTACGGCGGGTTGCTCGCGGTGGCGGCATTGGCGGGGCTGGCCAACGCCACCTTTCACCCGGTGGACTTCACTATTCTGAATCAGCGCGTGTCAGCGCCCCGGCTTGGTCACGCTTTCAGTGTGCATGGCTTGGCCGGTAACCTGGGCTGGGCGGTGGCGCCAGTATTCTTTGCCACGGTCAGTGCGGTGAGCCATTGGCGCATGGCGTACCTGGCCGCCGCTGGCGTGTATGTCGCCGTGCTGGCGCTGTTGTTCTTGAACCGTGACAAGCTCAATACGCAGCATATGGCGCCGCAGCCAGACGCGCCCAGAGAGCACAGCATGGCGTTTATGCGGCTACCGGTGGTGTGGTGGTGCTTTGCCTTTTTTCTGCTGTCAACCATGACGCTGGCGGTGGTGCAGGCGTTTTCGGTATCGATCCTGCAGGCCATGCACGGGATCAGGTTTGAGGCCGCTACCCTGACACTCACCGCGTATATGTTGTGCGGTGCGCTGGGGATGCTGGTGGGCGGCTTTGTTGCGGTGCGTTCGCGCCACAGCGACCGGGTGGTGGCGGGTTGCATGCTGGTTGCAGCGTTGCTGCTGGCGCTGTGCGGCAGCGGGCTGGCGGGGCCGACGTTGACCATGGTGGTGCTGGCCGCCACCGGTTTTGCGGTGGGTATTGGCGGCCCGTCGCGCGACCTGATGATCAAGAATGCAACACCGCAGGGTGCCACCGGGCGCGTCTATGGGTTGGTCTATTCAGGTCTGGATACCGGTTTTGCCATCTCCCCGATGATTTTTGGCGTGCTGATGGACCGCGGCTGGTACGCCGCCACGCTGCTGGGTGCCGCGCTGGTGCTGGGTTTGAGCGTGATCGCGGCGTTGGGTGTGGGGCGACGTAGCGCCAGCTAGACTTGTCAGACCGACCCTTTATCCCCAACCGTATAGGAATCCAAACTCAATGAAAGCATTGCTGTGTAAGACATTGGGGCTACCCGACACGCTGCTGTTGGAAGAAATCCCAGACCCGCAACCCGGCCCGGGCCAGGTGTTGCTGGAAATGCGTGCCGCTGGTGTCAATTTTCCGGACGCGCTGGTGATCCAGGGCAAGTACCAGTTCAAGCCGGCGCTGCCTTTTACCCCAGGGTCAGAGTTAGCCGGTGTGGTGCTGGCAGTGGGCGCGGGCGTGACCAATGTTTGTCCTGGGCAACGTGTGATTGCCTCGTGCCAGCTTGGCGCTTTTGCTGAAAAAGTGCTGGTCGATGCGCGTCAGGTGTTGCCGATGCCGCCGGGCCTGGGCTTTGACGTGGCAGCCGCTTTCACTTTGGCGTACGGCACTTCTTACCATGCGCTCAAGGGGCGTGGCGCGTTGAAGGCGGGCCAGACGCTGCTGGTGTTGGGTGCCTCGGGCGGCGTTGGGCTGGCGGCGCTGCAGATTGGCAAGGCGTTGGGCGCCCGGGTGATTGCCGCAGCGTCCAGTGCCGACAAGTTGGCACTGTGTCAGAGCAATGGCGCTGACGCACTGATCAACTACCATACCGAAGATTTGCGCACGCGCCTGAAAGAGCTGACCGACGGCAAGGGTCCCGACGTGATTTACGACCCGGTGGGTGGGCACTATGCCGAGCCGGCTTTTAGATCGATCGCCTGGGGAGGGCGTTATCTGGTGGTGGGCTTTGCCAACGGTGATATCCCAGCCTTGCCGCTGAATCTGCCCTTGCTCAAGGGCGCGTCGGTGGTGGGCGTGTTTTGGGGCGAATTTGTCAAACGTCAGTTGCCCGATTTCATCCAGGACCTGGGCGAAATGTTCAAGCTGCTGGCGCAGGGCAAGTTGCGCCCGTATATCTCCAAAAGCTACCCGTTGGCGCAAGGCGCGCAGGCGCTACAGGACCTGCTGGAGCGCACCGTGACTGGCAAGGTGATCATCACCAATGGCGATGTGAAGGAAGCATCTGCCAGTTCCACACCTGCCGGGGTGGCTACAGCCGGCCCAACCGCCACATCGACCACAGACACCTCAGCGCTGCCGCAAGCGATCAGGCCAACCGATCTGACGCAATGGGTTGGGCGCGAGTTAGGTGTGTCCTCTTGGATCACGCTGGACCAGGCGCGCATTGATGCGTTTGCCCAATGCACGCAAGACCACCAATGGATTCATGTGGACGAGCAGCGCGCAGCGCTTGAGAGCCCGTTTGGCGGCACCGTGGCACACGCTTTTTTAAGCCTGTCGATGATTCCGGTCACGGTCTATGAGCTGCTGGAGGGGCGCTTGCAAGTCAAGGCAACGCTGAACTATGGGCTGGACAAAACGCGGTTCATGGCACCGGTTCGCAGTGGTCAGCGCGTACGCAACCACATCAAGGTGGTGGCGTTGCAAGACAAGGGCCAGGGCCGCTGGCTGTTGACCACCGAAAACACCTTCGAGATTGAAGGCCAGGACAAGCCGGCACTGGTGGCAACGACGCTGGCGTATCTGATGGAGTAGGAGCCCGAGTATCCCGCGTGAACGTGAAAGTCGGTGACTGTCATGCCGGACTCGATCCGGCATCCATGGATTGCGGGTCGGTGCCCGCAATGACTGCCTTCTTTCACGAACCGGGGTGGCCTTGCTGCCATGAATGTTCGTAATAAAAAAGCCAGCTTGCGCTGGCTTTTTGCGTGAGGCGTTTGCCGCTTGCCTTATTTGGCGATGTCCACCCCGTAGAACACGTGGGTGCCAAACGGGCTGATCTTGAAGTCAACCACTTCCTTGCGCACTGGCTTCAGGGCCACCGCGTGGGCGATGGTGAACCAGGGTGCCTGTTCTTTGAAAATCACCTGGGCTTTTTCATAGAGCTTGGTGCGCTCGGCCTGATTGGACGTGACCTTGGCTTTCTGGATCAGGTCTTCAAATGGCTGGTAGCAGAACTTGGCGACGTTAGAGCCGTTGGACTTGGCCGAGGCACAGCCCAGCAGCACGTTCAAGAAGTTGTCCGGGTCGCCGTTGTCACCGGTCCAGCCCAGCATGCCCATTTGGTGCTCGCCGGCTTGCATGCGTTTGCGGTATTCGCCCCATTCAAAGCTCTTGATCTCGGCCTTGATGCCAACCTTGGCCAGGTCAGCCTGCATCAGCTCGGCAATCCGCTTGGCGTTGGGGTTGTAGGGGCGT
>JAQTSL010000334.1 GCA_028711355.1 Rhodoferax sp. | reverse complement strand
CCGCTAAAGCGCATCACATCGACGTTCTGGTTGACGCCGATCTGTTTGTCACCCGTCACCAGCAGGTGGCCGTTGGGCAGCACCTCGACCACGGTGGCGGTGATGGTGCCGTAAAAAGTGTTGGCGCTTTCGGTGCCGCCTTTGCCGGAAAAGTCGCTGGCGGATTTGGTTCCGGTGCTCAAATTGGCGATATCGGGTGGCGAGATGAACGGGAATGCAGTGACGCTGGTGGCGCCTGAAGTGGTGCGGTTGGCGGTTGACGACGACACCTGGCTGGCACTGACTTTTTCGACAATCTGGATCGTGATGTTGTCGCCTACCATGCGCGCGCGTGCGTCTTCAAACGCCGGGCGGTAGCTCGACTTCTGGTACAGGCTGCCGCTGGCGGGCGCGTTGACGGCAACCACCGTAGCGCTCGGGCGGGTTGATGGCGTGTCCGCAAACTCTACCGCTACCGGCTGTGGCAACGCCGCGCAACCCGCCAATATCCATGACAAAAACAGCCCAAAACCAAGATGAATAGAGCGCAACCTGCTTTTATTGTGATAGCAATTTGGGCTGATCATGGCTCACCTCCGTGAGTTAACGTGAAAGTATTGGGTTGCCATGCCGGACTTGATCCGGCATCCGTGGATTGCGGGTCGTGGCCCGCAATGACGTACTTTTTTCATATTCTGAAGGCTTCCCTTGAACTCACACCATTTAGAGCTGACCAAGTTTTTGTAGCATTTGGTCAGACGTCTGGATTGCCTTTGAATTCATCTCGTAGGCACGCTGGGTCTGGATCATGGTCACCAGTTCCTGTACCACGTTGACGTTGGAGGTCTCGACAAAACCCTGCATCAGCGCACCCATACCGTCGGCGCCCGGGGTGCCCGCTGTGGCCTGGCCTGAGGCGGCACTTTCAGCGTAAAGGTTATTGCCCAACGGCGACAACCCGGCCGGGTTGATAAAGCGTGCCAGTGCAATCGCGCCAATTTGCTGCGGTGTGGTGTTGCCGGGGACGGTGGCGCTGACGGTGCCGTCGCCAGCGATGCTGACGGCAGTCGCGTTGGCGGGAATGGTGACACCATTGGCCACCGACAGCCCGGTGGCGGTGACCAGCGTACCGGAAGCATTGACTTGAAAAGCGCCGTCGCGGGTGTAAGCCGTGCTGCCGTCGGCCAGTGTCACCTGGAAGAAGCCGTCGCCCTGAATGGCTACGTCGAGCTTGTTGCTGCTTTGCTGCAAATTGCCTTGCGCGAAAGAGCGGCTGGTGGCCACGGTGCGCACGCCCAGACCGATTTGCAGGCCGGTGGGTAGCGTCGATTGCTCGGTGCTGTTGGCGCCGACCTGACGCAGGTTCTGGTACATCAGGTCTTCAAACACCGCGCTGGCGCGCTTGAAACCGTTGGTCGAGACGTTGGCCAAATTATTGGAAATCACATCCAACTGCATTTGCTGCGCTTCCATGCCGGTTTTGGAAATCCATAGTGAGTTGATCATGATTTTTCTCAGTCGTAAATGAGTTGTTAGCCTTGCATACTCAGCAGTTGTGCAGCGGCACGGTCGTCGGCTTCAGCAGTCTGCATCAGACGGGTCTGCGCGTCAAACTGGCGTGCCGTCTGGATCATGTCCACCATGGTTTCGATGGCGTTGACGTTGGAGCCTTCGATCACCCCCAGTTGGAGCCGGGCGCTAACATCGCTGGGCATTGGCTCGCCGCTGCTGGTCCTGAACAGGCCGTCAGCGCCGCGTTGGAGTGGGTCGTCGGCTGAGGGTGTGGCCAGCTTGAGGCGCCCAATCCCGGTGGGTGGCTGCTGCGCGACCTTGGCGGTGAGGATGCCGTCGCTGCCCAGCGTGACCTCGGCGCCTGCCGGCACGGTGATTGGCGCGCCACCATCACCCAGCACCACTCGACCGGTGTTGGTCGTGACGGTTCCGCTGGCATCGACCTCAAAAGAACCGTTGCGGGTGTAGGCCTCGGTACCGTCGCGGCCCTGCACTGCAAACCACGCATTGCCAGTGGTCATGGCGTCCATCGCCCGGCCGGTGCGTTGCGGGCTGCCCGGAATGTCCAGCCAACCCGGCGTGGCCTCCAGCGCCATCACTCGCGTGCTGGCGCCATCGCCCGTCACTGGCACCGAACGGTAGGTTGACAGTTCGGCCCGAAAGCCGTTGGTTGACACATTGGCCAGGTTGTTGGCCAGCATCGCCTGGCGCTGTGCGGCGGCATTGCCACCGGTCATCGCGGTGTAAATCAGACGGTCCATGCTGGCTCCTGGTTGGTGCTTCTATCGCCGCAGGTTTAACGCAGGTTGACCAGCGTTGACAGTATCTGGTCCTGCGTCTTGATGGTTTGTGCGTTGGCCTGATAAGCGCGCTGGGCCGTCATCATGTTGACCAGCTCAGAGGTCAGGTCCACGTTGGATTCTTCCAGCGCGCCAGAGTGCAGGGCGCCAAACTTGCCGCTGCCAGGTTCACCCTGAACCGGCGAACCGGAGGCGAAAGTCTCCGCCCAGGTATTGCCCCCCAAGGGTCGCAGCGCCTGAATGTTGCGAAAATCTGCCAGGCTAATTTGCCCGGAGGACTGGGTTTGGCCGTTCGAGTAGCGGGTGGAAATCAGACCGCTTTCGCCAATGCTTAAACCGGTCAGTTCACCCGGCGGGTAACCGTCTTGGGCGAGGTTTGAAACGACGAACGACGAACCAAATTGGGTTGCTTTGCTCAAGTCCAGGGTGGCGTCAAAGTCTCCAATGTTTGGATTCACGGACGTAAGCGTCAATGAAATAGGGCTGGTTGGTGGTACCAGTTTTCCGGCGGTATCGAATTCCATCCGGAACAGCTTGCCTGATGCGACTGTACCCGTTAACGCAGCGTTTGCCGGAATTTGTGTTTCAGCAGCGAAGGCGCCAGTGCCGGCATTGTCGAAGGTTGCTTTCAGGTCGCTGGAAATTTGGGGGATTATTGTTCCGGTTGCGGGCGGGGTAAATGTGCTCAGTCCATCGGCCGCTTTGGTTGGCAGCAAGGACAGCCCGCCGTTAGCGTAAGTTGGCAAATTTGCCCAGCCAATGGTGGTTGCATTGGTGGTATTTAAGTCTGTGTTTTTGACGTCAAGTGCTGCATTTGCTGAATTGAGAGCTATATTTTTGGCATCAAGATCAGCCCATTTTTTGTTGATGGCCAGATTGGCGACGTGCAGCAAACCTTGTGTGGTGTTGGTAGCGATCGTTGCGGTATTCAAAGGGTCGGCTAGCGCCGCCGAGTTGGCGGCCAGTGCGGATGTTGCGATCGCCACTGTGCTGGCATCAAAAACATCCCATGCATCAGTTAAAACTGGCGGTGCAGTTGAAAAATCAGGTCCCACTTTCACAAAGTAAAGACTCACCGGGACCCCCACCCCCTGGGAGTCATAAGCGGTCAATGCAGTGCCGTAAGTTGTGATCGGAGTGATCGGAACTTTCGATGCAAGCGGGGCCCTTGCATCAAGGTTGAATTCTGCGGTGATAGTGGTGGTAGCGCTGGCTGGGATGGGGGCGCTGGTGGGCAACTGTAGTTTTTGAACGACCACACTTGTGGCTTTACCGGTTCGATCAGTGGGGTAGCCCATCACATTGGCGCCGGTATTGGTCAGCACAAAACCGTCTTTGTCCAACTTGAATGAACCGTCCCGGGTATATGCGGTTGACCCATCAGGCTGGGTCAACTGAAAAAATCCGTTACCGTTGACGGCTACGTCCAGGCTGTTGCCGGTGGTGCTGATATTGCCCTGTGTAAATTGTTGTGCAATAGTGGCCACGGCCACGCCAATGCCGGCCTGGTTGCTAACGCCACTGGCGCCCAGCGAGGACGCGATCAGGTCGCCAAATTCGGC
>JAQTSL010000333.1 GCA_028711355.1 Rhodoferax sp. | reverse complement strand
TTACAGCGCCTATGTGCTGGGGCTGATTGACTACCTGCTGGCCACCTGGCACCCATCGACCTCGCCGGGTGAATTGGAGCTGTCGCCGGTCAAATGGCTGGGTCTGGAGGTGCGCCACGCCCAAGCCACCGGCGACGCTGGCGTGGTGGAATTTGTGGCACGTTACCGTGACAGCGGCCGTGGCGGGCGGATGCACGAAGTCAGCCGCTTTGTGCGCGAGGACCGGCGCTGGCTGTATATCGACGGGCAGATGCAGGACGCGGGGTGACTGGGTGCTTGATGCGATTGACCGCGTGACCCGCATTGCGTAACAAGTCAGTGGTGTGGGCTTGGGAAAACCAGGGTCTGTCCCTAATTGTTCTGTTTACACCCGACCCGTCACGTACTTGTGTAGAACGCTGGCGATCAGCGTTTGGTACGGCACACCTTCTTGCAGTGCTTTAACTTGAATGTCGCTCAAATCGCCAGAGGACAGGCGGATGTTGACGCGCCGGTCTTTGATCGCCGTCGCGCGTGCGGCTGCCTTGAATTTGGCAAGCTCTGCCTTGGTAGCGATGGATTTCAACTGACCTTGATCAAAGGCAGTCAGGATTTCAAGCTCGTCAGTGTCAATTTTGGGCATCTGCTTCACCTTGTTTCAAATAAATTTTTGTTGCCTTTCGGCTGGGGATAACGGTCTTGAGAAAGAAATAGGTTTCCTCTTCGACAAATGGCACCAAATAAACGTAGCTGTCACACGCAACAACCAGAACACGTTGCCTGGGATACTTTGCCGGGTTTTGATGCCCCAAGATGTCCAACAAGCCACCGGCCTCAATCGCAACCACAATGCGTTCGAAAGAAACACCCCGTTGTGCGCTGAGGGTTTGGTTCTTTTGCGGGCTCCAGCGAAACGGTTTCATTCTTGCAGTGTACGCGACTGTGTGCCTTTTGTCACCACCCGTGGGTGCCATGTAAACCGGTATCGGTCAGCGGCGATTCAAAGTCACAGACAATAGTGCCCATCATCCGGACCACTACCGTTCCGGCCATTCAAGGAGTCGCTTTATGCCGATTGTTGTGTTCAACCAAAAAGGGGGCGTTGGCAAGTCCACCATCACCTGCAATCTGGCCGCTATCAGCGCCAGCCAGGGCTTGCGCACGCTGGTGATCGACCTGGACCCGCAGGGCAATTCCACCAGCTACCTGCTGGGCGGTTTTCCGACTGAAAACCAGCCTACAGCAGCCGGTTTTTTTGCACAGACGCTGAGCTACAGTTTTCGTACCGTGCCACCCACCGACTTCATTGTTGAGACGCCGTATGAAAAGCTCGACTTGATGTCGTCCAGCCCGGCACTCAATGAGCTGGTGGTCAAGCTGGAGTCACGGCAAAAAATCTACAAATTGCGTGAAGCGCTCAAAGGACTGGGTGACACCTACGACCGCATCTACATTGACACCGCGCCGGCGCTCAATTTCTACACCCGCGCGGCGCTGATTGGCGGTACCGGCTGCCTGATTCCGTTTGACTGCGACAGCTTTTCGCGCCAGGCGCTGTACGCGTTGCTGGAAAATGTCAACGAGATTCGCGCCGACCATAACCCGGATTTGCAGATCGAAGGCATCGTGGTGAATCAGTTTCAGGCGCGCGCCAACCTGCCCCAGCGCATGGTCGATGAGCTGATCGCCGAGGGTCTGCCGGTGCTACAGCCTTATTTGCCGTCGTCGGTGAAGATTCGCGAGTCGCACGAACAGTCCAAGCCGATGATCTACCTGGACCCCGGCCACAAGATCACGCTGGCGCTGGTGCAACTGCACGACACGTTGCGTGCCTGACGCGGCCGCAGTGACACTCACCCATGACTCAGGGCACCATCCGCATTCGCGGCGCGCGTCAGCACAACCTTAAAAACGTTGACCTCGACATCCGCACCGGTGAGCTGACGGTGGTCACCGGCGTCAGTGGCTCGGGCAAATCCAGCCTGGTGTTTGACACGCTGTTTGCCGAGGGCCAGCGGCGCTACGTAGAGACCTTCAGCGCCTACGCGCGCCAGTTTCTGGACCGCATGGACAAGCCCGCAGTGGACAAGGTTGAAGGCGTGCCGCCGGCGATTGCCATCGACCAGACCAACCCGGTGCGCAGCAGCCGCAGCACCGTGGGCACCATGACCGAACTCAACGATCACCTCAAACTGCTGTTCGCCCGCGCCGCGCAGTTGTTCGACAAAGACACCGCACACCCGGTGCGCCACGACACACCCGAGACCATTTACGCCGAGTTGCTGGCGCGCGCCGCTGCGCTGGCGGCCACGGGGACGCTGGATCAGGTGCAAGCTGCCGCCGACATTCGTCTGGCAGTGACCTTTGCCGTTGAGTTGCCCGCCAGCACCACCGCCGAAGAAATTGCCCAGTGGCTGTCGGTCAGCGGTTTCACCAAAATTCAGGCTGAGCGTGACCTGGTTGACTCTGCGGATGGAAAACCCGATTGCAGCACCGACGTGGTAGCAGCATTGGGGGCGGATCCCGATTTGACCCACAGCGCATCCAGGACGCCAAAGCGCTCCCTCAAATCGGGCTCTGACCCCAATCCTGCGGGCCTAGCCCCAAAGCGGAAAGTCTTGGACGTGGTGGCCGACCGCTTCAAGCTGGGCAGCACCGAGCGCGCGCGCGTGCTGGAGGCGATCGAGGTGGCGCTCAAACACGGCAGCGGCCGCCTCAATGTTTATGTATTAAATCAGCCTCCAGCGCTTATAGATCAAGCGCAAGCAGCACCTGATTCAATAGCAATTAATGAGCCTCAGATCTGGCGCTTTTCCACCGGCCTGCATTGCCCGGAAAGCAACCAGCGCTACACCGACCCGATTGCCTCGGCGTTTTCGTTCAACTCGGCGGTGGGCGCGTGCGACACCTGCCGCGGTTTTGGCCGCGTGATTGGCGTTGATTACGGGCTGGTGATCCCCAACGACAAACTGACGCTGCGCGCCGGTGCCATCAAGACGCTGCAAACCCCGGCCTGGGCCGAATGCCAGGCCGACCTGCTGCGCCACGCCGAGGCCGAGGGTATCCCGCGCGACACACCCTGGGCCAAGCTCTCGCCCGACCAACAGCGCTGGGTGATTGATGGCTCGCCCCGGTGGAAGGGCAAATGGAACCAGCAGTGGTACGGTGTCGCGCGCTTTTTTGAGTACCTGGAAACCAAAGCCTACAAGATGCACATCCGGGTGCTGCTGTCCAAGTACCGCAGCTACACGTCGTGCCCGGATTGTGTGGGAGCGCGGCTGAAGACCGAGAGCCTGTTGTGGCGCATTGGCAGCAAGGCGCAGGCCGACGCGGTGCTGGCGCCCGCGCTGCGCTTTATGCCGCACGGCGTGCAGTGGAGCCGGGCGCAACTTGAAGCGCTGGCGGGCCTATGTTTGCATGATTTGATGCTGTTACCACTGGATCGGCTGCGGCGGTTTTTTGCCCAACTGACCGCCGACGGCGGTGCCGGGCAATCGCAGACATGGATTGCGGATCAAGTCCGCAATGACAAACCGGGCTGTGATACCGGGCCCGACCCGGTAGCCATGCCAGCCGGCCAGCAGCAAGCCATGAAGCTGCTGTTCGACGAAATCAGCACTCGCCTCAAATACCTGAGCGAAGTCGGCATCGGCTACCTCACACTCGACCGCCAAAGCCGCACCCTGAGCGGTGGCGAGGTGCAGCGCATCAACCTCACCACGGCCCTTGGCACGTCCCTTGTCAACACGCTGTTTGTGCTGGACGAGCCCAGCATCGGCCTGCACCCGCGCGACATGGGCCGCATCATCACCGCCATGCAGCGCCTGCGTGACGCCGGCAACACATTGGTGGTGGTCGAGCACGACCCGGCGGTGATGCTGGC
>JAQTSL010000332.1 GCA_028711355.1 Rhodoferax sp. | reverse complement strand
GTCAAAATCTCCGTCTTGGGGTTGGCTGGCTCCGGCAGGCATCGCGTTGCCACGGCCACCACGGCCCCGGCTGCCGCCACCATTACCACCGCCAGTTCCACCACCACTGTTGCCGCCGCGTCCACCACCAGCGGGGCCTCTGCTGCCGCCACCATTGGCACCGCGTGCCGCGCCCGGACCTTTGCTTTCACGCACGCGCGTCAGCATCTCGGTGCGGGCCGCACGGGCGGCGGCCATCATCACGTCGCGGCTGGGCGGCTTGCCGGCACCACCCCAAATGGTTTGGCGTCCCATCGCGATCGGTTCGGCCTTTTCACCGGGCTCGGGCATGAATTCGTCATAGACCTTGACCGGGATGTCCTGTTTGGTGAAGCGCTCAATGGCTTGCATGAAGCCTTCTTCGTCCAGACTGACCAGGCTGACCGCCTGGCCTTCGGCGCCCGCGCGGCCGGTGCGGCCAATGCGGTGCACATAGTCTTCAGACACGTTGGGAATATCGTAATTGACCACGTGCGGCAGATCGTCGATGTCAATGCCGCGCGCAGCAATGTCGGTGGCGACCAGGGCGCGCACGGTGCCGGCCTTGAAGTCGCCCAGCGCTTGGGTGCGCGCCGCTTGGCTCTTGTTGCCGTGCAAGGCCATGGCCTCGATGCCATTCTTGGTCAAAAACTCTGCCACGTTGTTGGCGCCGAATTTGGTGCGCGTGAAAACTAGCACCTGGCTCCAGTCGTGTTCCTGGATGATGTGCGCCAACAGCGCTTTTTTCTTGCCGCGGCCCACCGGGTGAATCAGTTGGGCAATGCGTTGCACCGTGGTGTTGGCCGGTGTCACCTGCACGGTTTGTGGGTCTTTGAGCAAGGTGGCGGCCAGTTCGCGAATCTCGTCGCTGAAGGTGGCTGAAAACAGCAGACTCTGCTTGGCCTTGGGCACCACCGCCAGCACTTTTTTGACGTCATGGATGAATCCCATGTCGAGCATCCGGTCGGCTTCGTCGAGCACCAGAATCTGTACTTGGCCCAGATCAATCATGCCTTGCTGCATCAGGTCCAGCAAGCGTCCGGGTGTCGCCACCAAGATGTCCACACCTTTTTTCATGCGGCTGATCTGCGGGTTCATGCCGACGCCGCCAAAAATGGCCGCCGAGTTGGAGTTCATGTATTTGCCATAGACCGTGACCGAGTCTTCTACCTGCGCGGCCAGCTCACGCGTGGGCACCAGCACCAGCGCGCGGGTGGCCTTGCCGCCAAACTTGTTCAACCCGGCCTCAGAGCGGCTCAGGATGTCAAGCATGGGCAGCACGAAGGCGGCGGTTTTGCCGGTGCCGGTTTGCGCGCCACCCAGCAAGTCTTTGCCGGCCAAGACGAGCGGAATGGCTTGCGCCTGAATCGGCGTGGGGGTTTCATAGCCCTGCTCATGCACAGCTTTGACAATGGCCTCGGCCAAATTGAGTTCTTCAAATTTCATAGAGATGCACCCCATCCAGGGTGCCAGGACATCAGCCGGTTCTGGCGCTGTTCGCACCAGTTCAGTCAAAGGCAGATGGGATCAAAAACGGAGTACCACAGATCGCGGTGCTCCCAGCAAGTTGCTGGTGTTACAGGCAACTGAAGCCCTGCAAACAACTGTATTGTCGCACGGATAGGACGGTTGGCTGTGATGCGGGTGCGATTCAAGCTGGGGATGGTGGTGAATGCCATCAACGCACGACAGGGCGACCGGGTCAGGCGCGTGCGGTTTTGGGGCCAAATCACGCGCGGGGATGAGGTTGTAAGTGCACGAGTGCCTTCGGCGCGTGCCAATTATCTAATAATTGGGTACACTGTAGATAATGTTTCATCCGCAAAAGGCAAGTCGATGACCACCGAAACTATTGACCACGCAACACTCGAACATCTGGCCGGCGCAGGCGCTATCGGTGGGGCCAGTGTGGTTGGGCTGCCTGGGGGCTGGGGTGTTGTGTTTCAGTACGGCACGACCGAGCGAGCCCTTGCGGTCAAGCGTGGTCAGGTGCGTATTTTTAAAAAGTTCGACACCCTCGTGGTCTACCTCAAACAAATCGGCATCGAGACATTCAAGACTGACACCAAGCAATTCGACCCCACGGTCGCGCAGGTCAAGCGTGCCGACACTTCCGAGCGAATGCGCAAAGCCCATGTAGCAGCAGCACACGATACATGGTTTCGCGCCCAGGTCGAGCACGGACTCCAAGAAGCCGACGATCCAAACACGCATTGGGTATCCAATGAGGCAGTAAAAGCCATTAGCGCCAAACGGCGGGCAGCGTGGAGCAAAAAAGCACAGGCGGCTCCAGCTTGAAACTCATCGAGTGGCTACAAGTGGCCAGCACCAATCGGTTTGAGCAACTGGACTATATCGCCCAGGACAACCCATTAGCCGCAATTAGCCAAGACGAGGAGATTGAACATCAGGTCGACATACTGATGCAACACCCTCAAATGGGACGGCCAGGGCGAAAGAAAGGCACCCGCGAGCTGGTAATCAGCCGCACGCCGTTTGTCGTGGTCTATCGTGTCAAAGGCACGCGCATCGAGGTTATCCGATTGCTGCACAGCTCGCAGCAGTGGCCGGTCTAGGCGCGCTGCCGCAGTCTGAGATCGGTGTTTGATCTGCCTCCAGATTCATGAATTGGCTTACCCGAAAGCGGGCAATGGTGGCCGTCGGCAACCACGGCACTCCTGACACCGAATCTGAATGCAAATCTGCCCTTCTGCAATTCCAAACACCGTTGAGGCAGAGTGATTGGGTCATGTGACCGGCTTTGGGACACGCGCATGACCCAGTCGCCATGCCGCGCGTTGACACCGCCAGCCATTACCCCACCGGCCCTGCACCGATAATGTCGCTTTTTCCACAGTCAGCAAAGCACCCATCCCATGGCTCAATACGTTTTCTCCATGAACCGCGTCGGCAAGATCGTGCCGCCCAAGCGCCATATCCTGAAAGACATTTCGCTCAGTTTTTTCCCGGGTGCCAAGATTGGCGTGCTGGGTACCAACGGCTCCGGCAAATCGACGCTGCTCAGGATCATGGCTGGTGTTGACAAGGAAATTGAGGGCGAGGCGATTCCGATGCCAGGACTCAATATTGGCTATTTGCCGCAAGAGCCGCAGCTTGACCCCGCCAAGACGGTGCGTGAGACGGTTGAAGAAGCCATGGGCAAGGTGATTCGTGCCCGCGCGCGGCTGGAAGAGGTTTATGTGGCCTACGGTGAAGAAGATGCCGACTTTGACAAGCTGGCGGCTGAGCAGGCCGAGCTGGAGGCGATCATTGCTACCGCCGGCACCGACTCCGAGCACCAGCTTGAAATTGCCGCCGACGCGCTGCGCCTGCCGGCGTGGGACGCCAACATTGGCGTGCTCTCGGGCGGTGAAAAACGCCGCGTGGCGCTGTGCCGCCTGCTGCTGGAACACCCCGACATGCTGCTGCTGGACGAACCGACCAACCACCTGGACGCCGAATCGGTGGACTGGCTGGAGCAGTTTTTAAAGCGCTACTCTGGCACCGTGGTGGCGATCACCCACGACCGTTATTTTTTGGACAACGCGGCCGAGTGGATTCTGGAACTTGACCGTGGCGTCGGGATTCCGTACAAGGGCAACTACAGCTCGTGGATGGAGCAAAAACAGGCGCGCCTGGAGCAAGAAAAGAAAGGTGAAGAATCGCGCGCCAAGACGCTCAAGAAAGAGCTGGAGTGGTCGCGTCAGAACCCGAAAGCACGCCAGGCCAAGAGCAAGGCGCGGCTGGCCCGCTTTGAAGAGCTGTCTGACTTTGAATACCAGAAGCGCAACGAATCCAATGAAATCTTCATCCCGGTGGCCGAGCGCCTGGGCCAGGAGGTGATTGAGTTTGTCAACGTCAGCAAGTCGTTTG
>JAQTSL010000331.1 GCA_028711355.1 Rhodoferax sp. | reverse complement strand
AGCAATCTGTTCTACTTTAATTTTTTCGCCGGTAGCAACTCTGTATTGTTTGCCGCCGGTTTTTATGACCGCGTACATAAAGAACCTCTTGAAAGAAACTCCGCGAACGGATTTTCGCAGAGCCGAGGATTATCGCATAAATCAACGACTTATTGCGATCAGCACCCCCACCCAAGGGCGTGCAACAAGCCTGGCAGGTTGGAAAAAAACTTGCGCAGGCGTGCTGACCAACGGCCGGATCGGCAAAAGAGAGCTTTCTATAATCGCCCCAAACTTTTGAGCCTCTGTCTTGCAAGCAACCCACTCCACATCCGCCGCCCCTTTAGCCATTGTTACGCAAGACATGCTCGAGGTGGACGCCGTCATTGCGCAGCGCCTGGATTCAGGCGTGCCGCTGGTCGGTCAGGTGTCGCGTTACATCATCTCGGCCGGTGGCAAGCGCCTGCGCCCGGCGCTGCTGCTGCTAATGTGCGGTGCGCTGGGTTTCAAAGGGGTGCAACGCTTTAACCTGGCAGCGGTGGTTGAGTTCATCCACACCGCCACTTTGCTGCACGACGACGTGGTGGACGACTCCGTCCTGCGTCGCGGCAACGCCACCGCAAACGAAGCTTTCGGCAATCCGGCCAGTGTGCTGGTTGGCGACTTTTTGTATTCCCGCGCCTTTCAGATGATGGTGGACGCGCAGAGTATGCCGATCATGAGCGTGCTGGCCGACGCCACCAACGTCATCGCCGAAGGCGAGGTCATGCAATTGATGAATATGCACAACCCGGCGCTGGACGAAGCCGGTTATGTGCAGGTGATTCGCTCCAAAACTGCCAAGCTGTTTGAAGCCAGCGCACGTGTCGCTGCCATCCTGGCTGGTGCGTCAGATGAAGTGCAAGTCGCTTGCGCCAGCTATGGTCAGGCACTGGGCACGGCGTTTCAGATTGTTGACGACGTGCTGGACTACACCGGTGATGTCGCCGTCATGGGCAAAAATCTGGGCGACGACCTGCGCGAAGGCAAAACCACCCTGCCGCTGATCGCAGCGATGCAGCGCGGCAGCGACGAACATCGCGCACTGATCCGCACCGCCATCGAAAAGGGCGACGTCGGCACCATCGACCGAGTTGTCGCGATCGTCAAATCCACCGGCGCGCTGGATGTCGCGCGTCAGGCTGCCAGCGCCGAAGCGTCACGCGCCATCGCCGCTGCCGGTCTGCTGCCAGACAACGACTACAGGACGTCTTTGCTACAATTAGCGGCTCAGTTGCTGGAGCGTCAGTCGTGATGCTCTTCAGCCGAGACATTTTCGGAATGTAGCGCAGCCTGGTAGCGCACTTCGTTCGGGACGAAGGGGTCGGAGGTTCGAATCCTCTCATTCCGACCATATAAATCAACGGGTTAGCGGTTTTTTTCTGCTAACCCGTTTTGCTTTTTGTCTTAAATCAACCCCATTGTCCCAAGCGCGGCGATAAGACATTTGACAAACCCACTCACAGCACCCCGCGCTCCAAAAAGCTGAAATAGTCTGTGCGGTTAAAGATGATGGTCCACACCAACAGTGCCCGGCCACCGTCGCAGTAAAGCTTGCGCTTCAGCAAATCAAACGCCTGATTTGCTTGTGTGGGCCGCAGGTAGTTCGCAATTGGCCTTCCAGCTTGGAGTCGCTCAAACAGCCTGAAAAAACGACCTCTATGTCGGCCAACTGGCAACTGATCATCGTGCCACCTAACTCAGCATCGCCAAAATTGATCAAGTACAGCTTGCCGGGATGAATCACACCGGCCGACGTTATAGTGTTGTTTACCCAAACTTTTGAAGTTTCTATGACCCGTGAAGTCGTGATCGTGACTGTCGTGAAAATTGTGCAAAACGTGCTTGCATTGGTCATGATAGTGGGCAACGGACGCGTATCCGTTGGGTTTGCTCACGTCATCAGCCCTGAGCTAAAGCAGATGCACCTGATGCGCTGACAAGTAATGTTGTTCATGCGCACATCCACCCGGCACTGGAGCCTGGGCTTCAAGTTATTGATGGTGGGTGCACCGTTTTTGCTGCTGGTGTTTGCAGCCACCATCGCCACACTGTGGGTGTCATGGCAACTTGACGGCGGCGCTGCCGCAGTCAATGAGGCTGGGCGTATGCGCATGCAGTCCTACCGCATGTCCTTGGCCATCGGCACGCAGGACACGGCGCCGTTGCCCGCGCTGGTGCGAGAGTTCAACGCCAGCTTGGAAACGCTCAAGCACGGCGATCCAGATCGACCCTTGTTTGTGCCATGGGACGAAGATGTCCGCCAGCGTTTTGCCACGGTTGAGTCCGACTGGGCGCAGTACCAGGCACGCTGGATTGAGACATCACCAACGTCGTTTCGTGAGCTACCCGTCAATACCATGCATTTTGCAGGTGACATTGACACTTTTGTTGGTAGCATCGAGGCGCACATTGCGCGCTGGACCGCCTGGCTGCACCTGTTGCAGATGAGTATGCTGACACTGGTGGTGCTGGCTGCGTCCATCTTGTTGTACACCGGTTATCTGTTTGTGCTGGAACCGGTGGGGCAACTCAAACAAGCGATTGAAAAAATTCAGGCAGGTGACTTTGATGCCCGGGTAGAACGCCACAGTAGCGACGAATTTGGTACGCTGGCCGACGGCTTTAACAGCCTGACCGAGCATCTGCAATCGATGTACAAAAACCTCGAAGGCAAGGTGGCCGAGAAAACTGCGCAGTTGCAGGATAAAACCGAACGCCTGAAGAGTTTGTACGAAGTCTCCGCCCTGGTCGCCAATGCATCGACACTGGATACGTTGGCCCAACAGTTCACCCAGAGCCTGGCACGCATTGCGCACGCCGACGGCGTGGCGTTGCGCTGGTCTGATCAGGGCAACCAGCGCCACGTGATGCTCGCAACCCACGGCTTGCCAGCCGACATGGTGCAGGCAGAGCAATGCATTTACACCGGCCAATGCCACTGTGGCTCCAGCCCGACAGATTCCGGCTTACGCGTGATCCCCATTCGGGACATGGCCATCGACACGCCCCGCCATTGCGCCCGCGCCGGGTTCGAAACGGTAGTTACCGTGCCGGTGCGACTGCACGACAAGCTGATGGGTGAAGTTGATTTGTTTTTTCACGCCCGTGTAACACTATTAGAATCAGAGCGGTCTTTGCTTGAAACACTTGGGCTGCACCTTGCCAGTGGCATGGATAATCTGCGCTTGAATGCGCTTGAGAAAGAAGCCGCCGTGGCGCAAGAGCGGATGCTGTTGGCACGCGAACTGCATGACTCCATCGCCCAGTCGCTGGCGTTCCTGAAGATTCAGGTGCAATTGATGCGCGACGCCATTAAAGCCGATGACGACGCGGCGGTGGCCACCATCGTCGATGAAATCGACCTTGGGGTGCGCGAGAGTTATGGCGACGTGCGTGAGTTGTTGCTGCACTTCAGAACCCGCACCAACGCCGAAGACATTGAGCCCGCGCTGATCACCACCTTGCAAAAATTTGAGCACCAAAGCGGCATCAAAACACACCTGAAGCTGGCGGGCCACGGTCTGCCGCTGTCGCCCGATCTGCAGATCCAGGTGCTGCACATCGTGCAAGAAGCGTTGTCGAACGTACGCAAGCACGCCCACGCATCGCAAGTCTGGCTGCAGGTGCAGCAGCAGCCCCATTGGCGCTTTGAAGTGCGCGATGATGGTCGTGGTTTCGAACACCTTCCTGAAACCCTTGACCAGACCCATGTGGGCTTACGCATCATGAGCGAACGCGCCGAGCGCATCGGCGCCACGTTGCAGGTCAGCTCTCGCACCGGGCAAGGCTGTTCGGTGGTTTTGTCTTTGCCAACCATCACTTCGGCTGGCGCCACACCGTCGATGCCGTTAACCGTCTGAAACTCGTGCCATGTCCACCTCCTCAG
>JAQTSL010000330.1 GCA_028711355.1 Rhodoferax sp. | reverse complement strand
CCGAAATGGAAAAGCTGGTCAAGCAAATCGAAGGCGTGGTCAAAGCCGTGCCCGGCACCACCAGCGCCTTTGCCGAGCGCATCACTGGTGGCTTTTACCTGAACATTGAGCCCGACCGCGAACAGTTGGCGCGGTACGGTTTGAGCGTGGGCGACCTGCTGGACGTGGTGGGCAGTGCGCTGGGTGGCGAGAGGGTGACCACCACCGTGGAGGGGCGTGAGCGCTATGTCATTTTGGTGCTCCGATTGATAGCCCCGTGGGGAGGGAGGCATCCGTAGCATCTATCCGTCTTGCTAGGTAGATCATCCGGTCTGTCCATGTCGAATACAACACCTTCATCATCCACGGTTTGCAGCGCAACCTGATCAGGGTAAAGCGAGAGAATTTTGCGTGCACCTTCATCCCCGGTCAGGTGGGTCAAAGAGTCGAACCATTTTGATGAAAATCCTACGGGATGACCACGCCTTCCCATGTAGTCGGTCGCAGCCAGACTGGCCCCTGACCTGATTGCCTGGGCCACCGATACATGGCTGGATGGCTGAACAAAGGGCATGTCTGCGAGTGCGACAAGCCACCCGCTTGCTTCAGGTGAGGCGTTTACAGCAGCGGCGAGGCTAAAGCCCATACCGTGAGAGGCCTCGGCGCATAACACCAGCTCAAAGCCGATGTCTGTCAGTACGTTCGCCAACGCAAGCTGTGTTGGACGAATGACTGCAATCAATCGGTCGCATGCCGGCTTGAGATGGGTCGCGGCGGCCACTGCCATCGGCTCACCGCTGGGAAGGACATACATGAGCTTGTCGGAACCAAAGCGTAAGCTCTGGCCTGCGGCGAGCAAAACGCCAACGATGCCGGCACGCATAAGGGGTTACCTTTTTTCCCAATCCAGGACTTGTTGTGCAGTCGCCGCTTTCGTGTTGCGCCACGAACTGACATTGACGCTGCGCCGTACCGCCGTCATTTCTGCCAATACGGCGACCGCAATTTCTGGCGGGGTGCGGCTGCCAATCGGCAGTCCGACGGGTCCGCGCAAACGCGATACCTGCTCGCTCGTCAAATCGAAATACGCCAGCAGTCGTTCACGACGACGCTGGCTGCTCACCATTGAGCCGAGTGCTCCGACGTAGAACGCCGCCGACTTTAAAGCTTCAAGCAACACCATATCGTCCAGCTTTGGATCGTGTGTCAGCGCTACGACCGCAGAGCGGGTGTCCAGGCGCAATCGCACCACAGCGTCATCGGGCATGCAATCGAGCATCGTGACATTGGGCACGCTCCAGGTTGATGCGTATTCCACACGTGGATCACAGACGACGACTTGATAGTCCATGGCCTGGGCCATGGACGCCAAATAGGTGGAGATTTGCCCAGCGCCGATGATCAGCAGTCGCCATGCCGGACCGTGTACGGTGCTTAGCGTGTTGCCATCCCAGGTCGCACAGTCGTCTCGGGTGGCCGACAAGATCCGGTTGCCCGTTTGACCCAGCGTCACGACTCGTCGGACCAGCTCACCCGCGTCGATTCGCCTGGCCAGTTTGTTCAACGCCTCGATGTCGGGCATTGACTCAATAACCAGTTCTACCGTGCCACCGCAGGGCAGACCAAACCGGGATGCCTCATCTTTTGTAACGCCATAACGCAGCAGCCGGGGCGAACCTGGGACAAATTCGCCACACGTCATGCGCTCGATCAAGTCGGCCTCCAGACAGCCGCCAGACACAGAGCCACAGACCTGCCCGTCATCACGCAAGGCCATCCAGGAGCCGACCGGACGCGGGGCTGAACCCCAGGTGCGGGCAACCGTCACCAGGGCAAAACGGTGGTTGGTTTGGCACCAGTTTTGAGCGGCCAAGAGGACTTGTCTGTCGGTGCTGTCCATGAGAAAAGTTCCCTTATTCAGGGTTTTCAACGATGCGCTGAAACCTCATGCCGCCGCAAACAAACTTCTGTATTTGGCCGGCGTAACGCCAACTCTTCGATTGAACTCCCGCGTCAGGTGCGCCTGGTCGGCATAGCCGCAGACGAAGCCAGTCTCTGCAAGCGACATTTTTGATTTGATGAGGTACCACCCGGCCAGCCGGAAGCGCACTTCAGCCACAAGCTTTGTGAAACTCAGTCCCTCAGACGCCAGAACACGCTGCAGGCTTCTTCGTGCCAGCCCAAGCTGGGCAGCAGCCTCATCCAATTGCAACAACTCTGGCAATTGACGCGCGACGAGGTCGCCTGCTGTACAAGCCAGTTGCGACCAGAGCGGGGGCGTGACAAGAGGCCATGGCAGGGGGAGATTTGGCGCAGGCACTGGTTTGGACGGGGCTTGCCACGTAAACAGCCACGAAGCTGTCTGGCCCGTGCGAACAAGTTTGATCACCTCCCGGGCACCCGGATTCGGGTAAAGCTCCACATCGGCCGCCGTGGCGTGGACTTCTTGCAGGCCATTTGCCTCCAGCAAAGCACACAGCACGCCACAAACCACCAGATCCTCAGCGGGCAAGGGCGGCTGCCCTCGATCCCGGTGTGCATGGACAACGCTTGCCGATTGCTCCGCCAGTTCCGTTATGCTGATTCTGTGCCTGGAGTGGATGTAGCGCTCCAACCGTTGGCAACGCAAAAACATGGACCGCGCATCCTGGCCTGCCGTCAACGCCAGATGGGTGGGCTCCATCGCCAAGACGTGTACCCCGCGGCCCAACAAGGGCAAACATGAGAGGCCACCTTGTTCAACAACGGCTTGTATGACGGCACGCTTGAGATACAACGGGACCGTCGCATGGACAGGTCTGTCTGGAAGTTCTGGCGCTTCAAGACCCAGGGCGCGTGCGCCTTGCACCAGCACTCGCACCATGGCGGCGCTGGCAAAGTCGGCGCTGGCTTGCTCCCTCACGCCTTGCTCCGGAGGGCCGCCAGAACGTCCTCTGGCCGCACGGGCAAGCGCGAAGGCCGCCAACCGGTAGCGGCGCGGATGGCGTTCGCAATCGCTGCGCCAGAAGCCACGATGGCGGTTTCGCCCGCGCCCGACGAGGGTTCACCGTGATCCACCAAATGCACCGACAGGGCCGGCAACTGCGTGATGCGCGGTATCGGCGCTTCGCCAAAGTTGCGCACCGCAGGCGACCAGGCCTCCACCAGCACCATGCCCAGACCCCAGACCAGATTGCCTTCGCACTGGGCGCGTACCTGCTCGGGATTGATCACCATGCCGCAATCATGCGCGCAGTGCATGTGCAGTACCTTCACCTCTCCCGTCGTGGGCATGATTTCCACATCAGCCACGACAGCGGCAAAACTGGTTTTCTTGTAAATGCCACAGGCTACCCCTCGGCCACGCAGCTTTCCCGCCACACCGGCTGGCACCACCGGAGCGGTCGCTACCGCCTGTTCCAGTACGCGTTTGAGGCGCGTATCCTCGATATGCTGCAAGCGGAACGCAACCGGATCTACCCCGGCCGTGCGGGCGCATTCATCGATGGCCGATTCGATGGCAAAACCGTTCGGCCCGGCAGCCAGACCGCGCCAGGGCCCGGTGTGTACCGGTAGTCTGACGAGATCAAATCCGGTTCGCCAGGCCAGGGCGCGGTAGGGCAAGTCAGCCCCTCGGGCCACACCATCGTCGCCAATGAAATCGGTCAGCTTTTGCAACCATGGCGGCACCACCGCACCCGTGAACAGGATGTGGCTGCTGGCAAAGTCATGGCTCCAGTGTTCAAGCCGGCCATTCCTGAGGCGGGCACGCACACGGTGGCTGGAGGGTGGCCGGTGGAAGGCTTGCAAAAATTCCTGCGCCCGGGTCCACTGGACCTTCACTGGCAGCTGCACCTCGAAAGCCAGCACGGCGGCTTCGAGCTCCACCGTGCTGATGGTCTTGCCGCCAAACGAACCGCCGACGCGGCATCCATGTACCACCACCTGCTGC
>JAQTSL010000041.1 GCA_028711355.1 Rhodoferax sp. | reverse complement strand
CGGTCACCATGATCCACGCAGGGCAGGCCACCAACGTCATCCCCGACACTTGTGAGCTGCAGGGCACGGTGCGAACGTTTTCGGTACCGGTACTCGACCTGATCGAGCAACGCATGCGCAGCCTGACCGAGCATCTGTGTGCCGCCAGTGACATGCGTGCTGATTTTGAATTCAAGCGCAACTACCCGCCCACCATCAACAGCGCTGCAGAGGCCGAGTTTTGCCGCCAGGTGATGGCCAGCATCGTCGGGGCAGATAACGTGCAGGTGCAAGAGCCTACCATGGGCGCGGAGGATTTTTCTTACCTGCTACAGGCCAAACCCGGCTGCTACGCTTTCATCGCCAACGGTGACGGCGACCACCGCGCCATCGGCCACGGCGGCGGGCCGTGCATGTTGCACAACCCCAGTTACGACTTTAACGATGCGTTGCTACCGCTGGGTGCTACCTACTGGGTGCGGCTGGTCGAACGCTGGTGCTATCAAAAATAAGAGCTGCTAGCGCTTGCCCCTCATGAGCTAGAAGCCAATTTCCTATTTAAACCGCTGGGCTGCCATCTCCAGCAAGCCGTCAAACAGCAGGTTGTCCACCAGCTCAAACGGCACCGACATGGTGGGTGCCATCTTCCAGCCCGCGCCACCGGTCATGATGCAGCGCGGCTCGGTGCCACAGCGCTGGCGCAGGTGCTGCACCATGCGTTCGATGGCGCCGGCAATGGCGTAGGTGCCACCGCTGGTGAGTGCGTCGCTGGTGTTGGTGGGGAACTCGACCACGTTGCCGGTGGGCACGTGCAGGCCGGCGGTGCCAGATTCGAGGGCGCGCAGCATGATGCCGTGGCCCGGCAAAATCAGGCCGCCCAAAAAACGACCGTTGGTGTCAACAGCATCGACCGTAACGGCCGTGCCCACCATCACCACCACCACCGGGCAGGCCGGGCCCTTTGCCAGAATGTGATGCCAAGCGCCGATCATCGCCACCCAGCGGTCAGCGCCTAGTCGGGCTGGGTGGTCATAGCCGTTGGTCAGAGCGGCTTCTTCTGCGCTGGCCACCACCCACTGCGCGGACACATCCCACGGTTCCATCTGGTCTTCGACCCGTCGCCGCACTACGTCGCCAGCCACCGCACAACCCAGCATCTGGGTGGGTGGCGGCAGCCCGGCCCAGCCACCTTCGGCCAGTTTTTCAATGTTTTCCAAAAATTCAACGCCCTGCGCCAGCACCGTTGCGTCGCGCCGGGGCGCGCTGTGCAAGGCCCATTTCAGGCGGGTGTTGCCAACGTCGATGGCCAGAAATGTCATGGGTACGTTCTTTAAAGTGATCAGTCAGGCTTCGCGTGGATCAGCCCTGCCGCCACGGCAGGCCGTGGTAACGCCAGCCACCCAGGCGATTGCGCTGGCCTTGCTCGTTCGCGTCGCCTTCAAATCCTTCGAGCACGTTGTAAGCCTGTAGGCCGAGTTGGGCGGCCCGTTGTGCCGCGGCAATCGAACGCACGCCACTGCGGCACAGCATCAGCACCTTTTTGTCGGGTGGCACCGCAGCGTGCAGTTGCGCGTCAAAGTCCGGGTTGAGCGCCATATCAGGCCATTGCTTGAAGGGCACGCTGACCGCACCTGGCACAAAGCCAACCCACGCAAGCTCCGCGCTGCTACGTACATCCACCAGCACCGCCTGACCGCTTTGCCACCAACGATATGCCGTTTGGCACGAAACGTCGCCAGCGTAGCCGGCTGCCGGGATTGGTTCAATGGGTGCAGGAGCGGCGTTGGCAGGTTGATTTGGCATGGTGTGGCCTATGAAAAACTGGGCGCCACTTTACCTTGAATCGCCGACCGACAAAAACCGGTAAGATTGACGTTTACGTCAACGTCAAGTCAGCCCACGCTGGTCTGATCGCTGATTCACTTTTGATACCGCCTTTCACGGAGACCTGCACCATGACCGATCTGTCCGCCGACTTCAAGGCCCTGGCCAACTATCGTCCCACGCACAAGGTGCGCTTTGTCACCGCCGCCAGCCTGTTTGACGGGCACGACGCGGCCATCAACATCATGCGTCGCATTTTGCAAAGCATGGGTGCCGAGGTGATCCACCTGGGTCACAACCGCAGCGTCGATGAGGTGGTGACCGCGGCCCTGCAAGAAGATGCGCAGGGTATTGCCATCAGCAGCTATCAGGGTGGCCATGTGGAGTATTTCAAGTACATGGTCGATCTGCTCAAAGCCCGGGGCGGCGCGCATATTCAGGTGTTTGGCGGCGGCGGCGGTGTCATCGTGCCGAGAGAAATCAAGGAGTTGATGGACTACGGTGTGGCGCGCATTTACAGCCCCGAAGACGGCCAACGCATGGGCCTGGCCGGCATGATCGGCGAGATGGTCAAGCGCTGTGACCACGACATCAGCGGCTATGCGCCCAAGGCACTTGATGCCATCCTGGGTCATTCCGAGCTGGCCTGGCGCGCGCTGGCGCAGTTGATCACTGCGCTGGAGCAGTCCAGTGAAGGTGGCAAAACCTCCGAGCCTTTTTCGGCTCTAGCACAAGAACTGCGGGCGCAAGCAGCTACTAAAAAAATACCGGTGGTGGGCATCACCGGTACCGGCGGTGCGGGTAAATCGAGCCTGACCGACGAGCTGATCCGCCGCCTGCGGCTGGACCAAAGCGATGCGCTGCGGGTGGCGGTGATCAGCATTGACCCGAGCCGGCGCAAAAGCGGCGGAGCGCTGCTGGGTGACCGCATCCGCATGAATGCCATCGGGCCCTGGGGAAAAGTTGCCCCCACGCTCCCCGCTGCGTGTGGTTCGCTGCCCCCCGAGGGGGCTGGTATCGCCTTGGGGCGGCCCGGCGGCGACACCGGCTCCCGCGTCTTTATGCGATCCCTGGCCACGCGCGACTTTGGCTCTGAGATCAGCGCCGCGCTGCCCGACGTGGTGGCGGCCTGCAAGGTGGCCGGGTTTGACCTGATCGTTGTAGAAACCTCGGGCATCGGCCAGGGCGACGCGGCCATCGTGCCGCTGGTGGACGTGCCAATTTACGTGATGACACCTGAGTTTGGTGCCGCCAGCCAACTGGAAAAAATCGATATGCTCGACTTTGCCGAGTTTGTTGTCATCAACAAATTCGACCGCAAGGGCGCCGTTGACGCGTTGCGTGACGTGGCCAAGCAGGTGCAGCGCAACCGCGAGGCGTTCACCACGCCAGTCGATCAGATGCCGGTGTTTGGCACCATGGCCGCGCGCTTTAACGACGATGGCGTGACCGCGCTGTACCAGGCGTTGAGCGTGCGGCTGGCCGAACTGGGTCTGCCCTTGCGTGAAGGTGTGTTGCCCAAGGTGAGCGTGCGTCACAGCACCAACCAGAGCCCGGTGTTGCCGGCCGCGCGCACGCGCTACCTGGCCGAAATCAGCGACACCGTGCGTGGTTACAAAAAGAAAGCGCGCGCCCAGGCCAAACTGGCGCGTGAAATCCAGCAACTTAACGCCACCGCACAAATGTTGCTGGCCGCCGACCCGGGCAAAGACGGCAGCGCCAAGCCCGGCGCTTACGGCACGGTGCAAGCGCTGGCCCAGGAACGCTCAGAGCGGCAAGACCCGGCAGCGGCCAAGCTGCTGGCGCAGTGGCCCGCCATGCAGCAAGCCTACGCCGGCGATATGTACGTCGTGAAAATCCGTGACAAGGAAATCTGCACCCAGCTCACCACCAAGACCTTGAGCGGCACCACCATCCGCAAAGTCTGCCTGCCGCAGTACGAAGACCACGGCGAAATCCTCAAATGGCTGATGCAGGACAACGTGCCCGGCAGCTACCCCTATACCGCCGGCACCTTTGCCTTCAAGCGCGAGGGCGAGGACCCGACGCGTATGTTTGCTGGCGAAGGCGACCCGTTCAGAACCAACAAGCGCTTTAAATTGCTGTCAAGCGGTATGCCGGCCAAACGCCTGAGCACGGCGTTTGACTCGGTCACGCTGTATGGCAACGACCCCGACCCGCGGCCAGACATCTACGGCAAAATTGGCAACAGTGGCGTTTCCATTGCCACCATCGACGACCTGAAGGTGTTGTATGGCGGCTTTGATTTATGCTGCCCCACCACCAGCGTTTCGATGACCATCAACGGCCCGGCGCCGAGCATTCTGGCGATGTTCATGAATGCCGCGATCGACCAGAATCTGGAAAAGTTTGCAGCAGACAACGGCCGGGAGCCGACCGACACTGAGGCGCAAAAGATCCGTGAATGGGTGCTGTCCAACGTACGTGGCACGGTGCAGGCCGACATTTTGAAAGAAGACCAGGGCCAGAACACCTGCCTGTTCAGCACCGAATTCAGCCTGAAGGTGATGGGCGACATTGCCAGCTTTTTTGTACACCATAACGTGCGCAACTTCTACAGCGTGTCGATCAGTGGTTACCACATTGCCGAAGCCGGTGCCAACCCGATCAGCCAACTCGCCTTTACCCTGAGCAATGGCTTTACTTTTGTTGAAGCCTACCTGGCGCGCGGCATGCACATTGACGACTTTGCGCCCAATTTAAGCTTCTTCTTTTCCAACGGCATGGACCCGGAATACACCGTGATGGGCCGTGTGGCGCGGCGCATCTGGGCGGTGGCGATGAAAGAGAAATACGGTGCCAACGAGCGCAGCCAAAAGCTCAAGTACCACATCCAGACATCCGGGCGCAGCCTGCACGCGCAAGAAATTCAATTCAACGACATCCGCACCACCTTGCAAGCGCTGATCGCCATCTACGACAACTGCAACAGCCTGCACACCAACGCGTTTGACGAGGCCATCACCACGCCCACCGAAGATTCGGTGCGCCGCGCCATGGCAATCCAGCTCATCATCAACCGCGAATGGGGCCTGGCCAAGAACGAAAACCCGAACCAGGGTGCCTTCATCATCGAAGAGCTGACCGAGCTGGTTGAAGAAGCCGTGCTATCAGAATTTGAGCGCATCACCGAGCGTGGTGGCGTGCTGGGTGCCATGGAGACCGGTTATCAGCGCGGCAAGATTCAGGACGAATCGATGACCTACGAAATGCTCAAACACACCGGCGAGCTGCCCATCATCGGCGTCAACACCTTCCGCAACCCGCATGGCGACCCGGTCAATGACAAGCTGGAGCTGGCGCGCAGTACCGAAGAAGAAAAGCAAAGCCAGCTCAAGCGCCTGGCCGGCTTTCATGCCAAACATGCCGCCGCCGCCCCGGCGCAACTCAAGCGCCTGCAGCAAGCTGTGATCGACAACCTGAATGTATTTGAAGTGCTGATGGATGCCGTGCGCGTCTGCAGCCTTGGCCAGATCACCAACGCCCTGTTTGAGGTGGGCGGGCAGTACCGAAGGAATATGTGAGACATTGTGGGACAGACCAAGGCTACACGAAGTGAGCTTGCTCTGTCCCCAACTGATTGTCGGATGTTAGATTTGCGGGACAGACCAAGATTTGCGCAGCAAATTTGCTCTGTCCCCAACTGATTAAAGAATTGCGGGACAGACCAAGATTTGCGCAGCAAATATGCTCTGTCCCCAACTGATCAAGAAATAGTCAGCTCAATCCTCAATCCTCAATTCCCAAGAGGCTGATCGCCGCCCGTCCGCTCTCAAAGCGCCCATCTGCGGTATCGTTGCCCCATGCAAATCTCTTTTCTGAAACTGGGCTGGCGCAGCCTGACACGTGACCTGCGCGCGGGTGAGCTGCGTCTGCTGATGGTGGCGGTAACGCTGGCGGTGGCGGCGCTCACGGCAGTGGGCTTTTTTGCCGATCGGCTCAAAGGCGGCTTGCAGCGCGACGCGCGCCAGTTGCTCGGTGGCGACGCGGTGGTGGTCAGCGACTATTCCGTTCCCCCCACGTTTATTGAGCAGGCGCAACGCCTGGGCTTGCAACAGGCGCAAAACCTCACCTTCCCAACCATGGCGCGCGCTCCTGACGCTTTAGGCGGGCAGATCAAGCTGGTGGCGCTCAAGGCGGTGGAGTCCGGTTACCCGCTGCGTGGCAGTTTGCGCCTGAGCGCCTTGCCGGGTGCGCCGGATATCTCTGTGCGTGCGGTGCCGCCACCGGGGCGCGTTTGGGTGGATGCGGCGGTGCTGGAAAGCTTGGGCTTGCGCGTGGGCGACAAGCTGCTGTTGGGCGAGTTGCCGTTGCAGGTGGAGCGCATCATTGTGGTGGAGCCGGATCGGGGTGCCGGTTTCATGAACTTTTCGCCGCGCGTCATGATGAACCTGGCCGATGTGGCTGCTACCGGGCTGGTACAACCCGCCAGCCGATTGCGTTACCGCCAAGCGGTGGCGGGGGACGAGCAGGCGGTGCAGGCGTTTGTCGATTGGGCGCAGGCGCAGGTCGAGTCGCACACCGTGCGCGGCACGCGCGTTGAGGCCTTGCAGGGTGGCCGCCCCGAGCTGGGCACCACGCTGGAGCGGGCTGAAAAATTCTTGAACCTGGTGGCGCTGTTGGCGGCGTTGCTCAGCGCCGTGGCAGTAGCGCTGGCTGCACGCGGCTTTGCCGCCAGCCACCTGGATGACTGCGCCATGCTGCGCGTGCTGGGCTTGCCCCAGCGTACCATCGCCGGGGCGTACAGCCTTGAATTTGTGCTGGTGGGGCTGCTGGCCAGCGCCGCCGGGGTTGCCTTGGGTTTTGCCGTGCATTACGGCTTTGTCGCGCTGCTGGCGGGCCTGGTGGACGCCAGCTTGCCCGCGCCGGGCATCTGGCCGGTGCTGTTTGGCCTGGGCATGGGGCTGACGCTGTTGCTGGCATTTGGCCTGCCACCGGTGCTGCAACTGGCGCAGGTGCCGCCGCTGCGGGTGATCCGTCGCGACGTCGGCGGGCTCAAACCGGCATCGTTGACGGTGCTGGGCGTCGGGCTGATCGGCTTTGCCGCGCTGCTGCTGGCCGCCAGCAACGACCTCAAGCTCGGCCTGATTGCGGTGGGCGGTTTTGCCGCCGCCACGCTGTTGTTTGCTGGCATGAGCTGGCTGGCCGTGAAGCTGCTGCGCGCGTTGGTGAACGATGCCACGGCACCTACCGCGCTGGTGCTGGCCACGCGCCAGATTGCCGCACGGCCAGCCTTTGCCGTGGTGCAGGTCAGCAGCCTGGCGGTGGGCTTGTTGGCGTTGGTGTTGCTGGTGCTGTTGCGTACCGACCTGGTGGCCAGTTGGCGTGCCGCTACGCCAGCGGACGCACCCAACCGCTTTGTCATCAACGTCATGCCGGAGCAGGGCGATGCTTTCACGCGCACGCTACGCGATGCGGGCGTGACCAAGTTTGACTGGTTTCCGATGATCCGTGGCCGGCTGGTGGCGGTGAACGACCACGAGGTCAACCCTGACGATTTCGACGATGAACGCGCGCGCCGCCTGGTGGACCGCGAGTTCAACCTGTCGCACAGCGCGCGCCTGCCCGAGCAAAACGTCACCGTGGCCGGGCGCTGGCAAAACGACGAAGCAGGTGCCATCAGCATCGAAGAAGGCATTGCCCAAACGCTGAACCTGAGCCTGGGCGACCAGCTCACCTTTGACGTGGGCGGTATGCGGGTGGTGTCCAAAATCACCTCGCTGCGCAAGGTGGATTGGGGCTCGATGCGCGCCAACTTCTTTGCCATGTACCCGGTGGACAAACTCGACGGCGTGCCCGCCACCTACATGAGCGCCTTCAGGGCACCGGCCACGCCCGGCTTTGATGCGGCGCTGGTGCGCCAGTTTCCCAACATCACCACGGTCGATATGACCGCCACCATCGCGCAAATTCAGCGCGTGCTGGACCAGGTGATCGGCGCGGTGGAATTCTTGTTTGCCTTCACCCTGGCTGCCGGGCTGGTGGTGCTGTTTGCCGCGGTGACCGCCACGCGTGAAGAGCGCGCGCGAGAATTTGCCATCATGCGCGCGGTGGGGGCGCGTGCCAGTTTGCTGCGCCGGGTGCAGCGCATTGAGCTGGCGGGGGTGGGGCTGCTGGCGGGTTTGCTGGCTTCCATCGTGGCCAGCGCGGTCGGTTGGGCACTGGCCAAATATGTCTTCAACTTTGACTGGGCCGTGTCGCTGTGGGTTCCGCTGCTGGGTGCGCTGGCCGGTGCCGTATTGGCGCTGCTGGCCGGTTGGTGGGGGCTGCGTGAGGTGCTGACGCGCCCGGTGGTCCAGACGCTGCGGGCTGCGGCACAATAAACGATATAAAAAACAGAGCTTCTTGCGCATACTGAACAAGGGCTAGAGGCCAATTTGACCATGAAGATTGAGGAACCAACCCAGACCCAAACACCGTTCGAGCAGATTGGTGGCGAGGCCAACGTGCGCGCCTTGACTGAGCGCTTTTACGACCTGATGGAGCTGGAGCCAGCCTACGCGCAACTGCGCAGCGTGCACGCGCTTAGCCTGGACGACGCGCGCAACAAGCTGTTCTGGTTTTTGTGCGGCTGGCTCGGCGGCCCGCAGCATTATGTTGAGCGCTTTGGTCACCCGCGCCTGCGCCAGCGCCACCTGCCATACAAGATCGGCACGGTCGAACGCGACCAGTGGCTGGCGTGTATGGGTCAGGCGATGCTTGAGGTAGCTGTGCCCGAGCCGCTGCGTGCCATCCTTCAATCTTCGTTTGCCCAGACCGCCGACTGGATGCGCAACCAACAAGCGTAGGGCGCACCAGTCACCGTATCGTTACAAAGCGAAAGTTCAAACTTCGATTGGTAAAAATGATCCCTCGGCCATGTGCTGGGCTGGCGGGAACAGGCCAAACCATCGAGCGCTGGTTCGCCCGATTCGTTTTGCAAAACTGAACGTGAAATACCAATGGTTTGGCTAAATGGCGGTAGCTGAATTGGGGTCAGATCCGGCCGCGCAGCGGAACGGCTCTGACCCCAATTCTGCGGTTTGTACAAAAAAAGCTGTATTTCATGTTTCGGGGTGACTTTGGTGCCATGGAAGTTAGTTGTCGCAGACAACCGGTGCCAAATCACTCTATAAATAATAGCTATCTGCGCTTATTTGATAAGCGTCAGAGCATTAAAAAGCATATAAGATTGGACGGGCAGGCCGGCCTGAGCCCCTGCTAAACTGGCTCGCCGCTCCGGCCCAACCCACTTGTGTCGCCAATCGTCATGCCAGAAATTGTTTTCAAGGGCAAAGAATACGTCTATAACCACCACCTGAGCGTGCCCTACCGGCCACTGCTGGTGGACGCGGCCAAAGGCATTGGCCCGGCCGATCTGGCCAGCAATTTGGTGATCCACGGCGACAACCTGCACGCCCTCAAAAACCTGCTGCCGCGCTACGCCAATGCGGTCGATCTGGTGTTCATCGATCCGCCGTACAACACCGGCAACGAAGGCTGGTGCTACAGCGACGGGGTCAACAGCCCGATCATGAAAGAGTGGCTGAGCACCAACCCGGTCGATGGCGAAGACATGCTGCGTCACGACAAATGGCTGTGCATGATGTGGCCGCGGCTGGTGCTGCTGCGCGAGCTGCTGTCAGAGCGCGGCTCGATCTGGATCACGCTGGACGACAACGAGGTGCACCACGCGCGCGGTATTCTGGATGAGATTTTTGGCGCGGATAACTTTGTGGCGACGTGTGTTTGGCAAAAGAATTTTTCGCCCAAGAACACCGCACAGTTTTTTAGCGAGGACCATGATTACATCCTGATCTACGCCAAAGACAAAAAGTTGTGGCGGCCAAACCTGCTGGAGCGAACGCAGGAAATGGACGATCGCTTTACAAACACCGACAACGATCCGCGTGGGCCGTGGACTTCGGGTGACCTGTCGGCAAGAAACTACTACAGCGAAGGCACGTATTCGATTACGTGTCCGAATGGGCGTGAAATTGAAGGGCCACCACCCGGGACTTATTGGCGTGTTAAAGAGTCAAAGTTCAAAGAAATGGACGCGGATGGACGAATTTGGTGGGGTGAAGACGGTGGGAACCAACCTCGGTTGAAGCGCTACCTTACCGATGTCAAGCAAGGCCGCACGCCCCAAACCCTCTGGTTTTACGACGAAGTGGGTCACACACAAGATGCCAAAAAAACGCTGCTCGAAATGGGCGTGCTGAAAGATCAGGAAAGCACCATCACACCCAAGCCGGTGGCCCTGATCGAGCGCATTCTGGAACTGGCCAGTGAACCCGACTCGCTCATCCTCGACAGCTTCGCCGGCAGCGGTACCACCGCCCATGCCGTGCTCAAGGCCAACGCCAAAGACGGCGGCCATCGTAAGTTCATCCTGATCGAGGGCGAGCCTTATGCCGACAAACTTACCGCCGAGCGCGTGCGTCGCGCCATCAAGGGTTACTCCTGGGTCGGCACCCAGCGCGAGACGCTGCTGGAAGAAAAAATCAACTTCACCCAGTTCAAAAAAGCCGCCGATTGGCTGGCCAAGATCGACGCCATCAAGGTCAAAGAAGGTTTTGCCGAAGATTCACCGCAAATGGAGCTGGCAGGTTGGGGGGCAGGGCGTTCTGCGGAGGTAAAGGAGGAGCCCGCAAAGCGGGCGGGGGACACGCAGCAGAACGCCCTGCCCCCCAGCCTGCCAACGGGCCACGCCCAACAGAGCAAGAGCGTAGTGCCCCTCAGTCTCTCAGCGGACCGCACGCAAAAAAAGCGCTTCCACAAACTCAACGTCGAGCTCAAAGACGGCATCCTCAAGGTGGAAGGCGAAAAGCGTATTTCCGAGCGGGTTGACGGACTGGGCGGCGAATTCACCTACTGCACGCTGGGCGACCCGCTGGACATTGAAAAACTGCTCTCAGGCGAATCCCTGCCCAGTTTTGACGCACTGGGTGCCTGGCTGTTCCACACCGCCACCGGCGGCACGCTACTGCCAGCGCCCAAAGACGCGCCGCCGTTCTACCTGGGCGAGGCGCAAGACGCGCATGTGTGGCTGATCTACCAGCCCGACTTGCTGTTCCTCAAATCGCCCGAAGCGGCGCTCACACTGAGCCGCGCCAAGGCCTTTGCAGACTGGGGAATGTCATATGAAAAATCAGCCTCTAGCGCTTACGCAGAAAGCGCTGATAGCTCTGTAAATAATAGTAAGAAAACGTCAATGGCCAAGCGCCATCTGGTGTTTGCACCGGCCAAATACCTGAGCAACAAGCAGTTGCTGGAATACGGCGTGGACTACGCGCCACTGCCGTTTGCGCTGTACCGGGAGGGGTGAAAGATGAAGTCTAAGGAAATTGTTTCTCTGCAAGTCTTGCTGGCCAAGGGGCGCAAAGCCCTTGCCGCGTTTGACGAAGCTGTTGCGACTGACACGGGCGACAAAAAGTCCAGGGACTCTTTGTTGTTGAGTTTTGTCTTTACGTTTGAGATTGTGATGAACTGTCTGCACGCTGCGCTGTCGCAACGTGGCATGCAAGTGCCAGACTACGCAGTGGCCATTTTGAGGGGTGGATTTCAGGCTGAATTGATTGATGACCCAACGGGCTGGGATGCCCTGCGACAAAGCCGTAATGACATTAGTCACGCCTATGACGAGGCGTTAGCTGTGGCGATTGCGGCTTCAGTTCGTCAAAGCGCTGCAATATTGATCCGCAAATTGCTGACAAGGTTGGAGCGAGATGACTGAGCCGAATGTAGGAGGCGTGGTTGTCCAGCCACATTTTGGTGTTGCGGCAAATACTGTCACCAAATTACTGTCTGTTTTTGAGACTTTCCCGGGGCTGGATGCGGTTTGGGTTTTTGGTTCGCGCGCCACGGGCGCTGCGCGTCCGTCTTCGGATATCGATCTGGCAGTGGATGCGCCAGAAATGACGCTTGACCAGTTTCGTGCGCTTCGGCGTCAGATTGAAAACCTGGAACTGATCTACCGTACCGACGTTGTCTGGTGGCAAAGTGTTCAAGACCCGCTGTTTCAGTCTGAAATACGACGCGACCGCAAACTCTTTTGGCAGCCGCGCCGCCACGCCGTGCAAGCCCCGGCGCTGGCCGCTACCCAGCTCAAGGAATTTCAAACCACCGTGCTGGGGCAGCTCGACAAGTTCTTAGCCGAACTTAAACAACAAAAAGCCCAGTCAGTCCCCATTGTTCAAGCGCTGCGTGCTATGGAAAATACAGCGGATTTGTTGCGCGAGGCGGGCGACTTCCCCAAAAAGACCTGGGCCGCCCTGAAGGCGCAGGGCCTGCTGCCACCCACGTTTGCCAAGCAGCCGCACTCCAGCCGCTTCGACGGAGCGGGTCGGGCCATTCCGAACGTGTGTCTGAAAATTCCGACCGGCGGCGGCAAAACACTGCTGGCTGCAGCCAGTGTGGGCCGGGTTTTTTCAAGCTACCTGGCACGGCACACCGGGCTGGTGCTGTGGATCGTGCCCAACGAAGCCATTTACCGCCAGACGCTTAAAACGTTGGCCAACCGCGACCACCCGTACCGCCAGATGCTCAACACGGCGGGTGCGGGCCGGGTCAAGATTCTGGAAAAAGACTCTTCCCTGACCCGGCTGGATATGGACAGCCACCTGTGCGTGATGCTGCTGATGCTGCAATCTGCCGCCCGCAAGGATGAGGCGCAACGCAAGCTCAAAGCCTTTCGCGACCGGGGCAACGTGCTGGGATTCACCCCGCGTGAGGACGACATTGAAGCGCATTGGCAATTGCTGCAAGCCGTGCCCAATCTGGATGCTTACACCTCGTGGGGCACCAGCCAGGCCGAGGCGCGCGCCACCAAGGGCAGCATTGTCAAAAGCTCGCTCGGCAATGTGCTGCGGCTGGTAGCGCCGATGGTGGTGATTGACGAGGGACACCATGCGTATTCAGAAAACGCGCTGCGCACGCTGGACGGCTTTAACCCGTGTTTCATGCTGGAGCTTTCCGCCACGCCGCGTATCGGCTCTGAAAAGGCGGGCAAGGCAGTATCGGGTTCGAACATTCTGGTCGATGTGCGTGGCACCGACCTGGAAGCGGCCGAGATGATCAAGCTGCCGATCAACGTTGATTTGCGCCCCTGGAGCGACTGGCAAAGCTGCCTGGCCGCCAGCCTGGACCGGCTCAACACGCTGGCGGTGGAAGCGGCGGCATTACAGGCCGAGACCAACCGCACCATCCGCCCGATTTTGCTGGTGCAGGTGGAACGCACCGGCAAAGACCAGCGCGAGAGTGGTTTTATTCACGCCGAAGATGCCAAGGCTTTTCTGCTGCAACTGGGTATGACCCAAGCGCAAATTGCTATCAAAACCTCAGACAAGGACGAACTGAAAGCGCCTGAGAACCTGGACCTGTTGAGCCCCACGTGCGAGATTCGCGCCATCATCACCAAGCAGGCGTTGCAAGAGGGCTGGGACTGCCCGTTTGCGTACGTGCTGTGCGCGCTGGCAGCGGGCAAAGAGATGCGGGCCATGACGCAGTTGATGGGGCGCATCCTGCGGCTGCCGCATGTGACCAAGACCGGGCGCGCTGCGCTGGATGCTTGTTATGTGCTGTGTTTTGACGCGAAAACTGGCGCGGTGATCAGTGCCATCAAGCAGTCACTGGAGACCGAAGGCATGGGCGATCTGGCGCTGGCGGTTCATGGCGACGAATCTGACCCGGCCGCGCCCAAACCGGTCACGTTCAAACGCCGGGCTGCCTTTGCGCCGCTGCGCATCTTTTTGCCGCGCGTGACCTGGGTCGAGGCGGCCGCATCGGCTGGCGGCGAGTTGGCGCGCCGCGAGCTGAGTTACGACAGCGACATCCTGTCGCAAGTGGATTGGGCTGGTGTGCAAACGGCTGCTTTGGCGCGCGAATGGGCGCCCGACGCCTCCGTTTGGGCCGCCGGTGCGGGCACGCCGGGCCATATGGTCCAGTTGGGCACGCAGTTGCAAGTGGGGCTGGACGTGCTGGCGCACCCGCAGGCGGTGCCACGACAAAAGACAGTGGGGGTTGAGCTGGCGCTGGACCGCGCCCGGCTGGTGCGCGGCCTGCTGGACATTGCCTCCAACGCCTGGTGGCTGTGGGCCTGGGTCGATGCGGTGTGCGCGCGGCTGCTGCAAACCTATGACGCGCGCGCCCTTGCCGCCAGCAGTGCGTCGCTGTTGGAGCGCCTGCGCATCGACCTGGAGGCCGAGCGCGACCGGTTGGCGCAGGCGGTGTTTGATGCGGGCGTGGCCAGCGGGCAGATTGAATTCAGGCTGCGGGCCGATACCACCGACTATGAGATTCCCGCTGGTTTCAGCTTGCCCTTATCTGGCAAACCGCATCTGATGGCGCGTGATGACGGGCAGGTGATTGAAAAAAGTCTGTTCGAGCCAGCCATTACCGCGCTGACCGACAGCGCCCTGGAGCGCGACGTGGCCTGCTATCTGGACTGCCAGGCGGCGCTGCAATGGTGGCACCGCAACGTGGCCAAAACCCAATACGGCTTGCAGGGCTGGAAGCGCAACAAGGTCTATCCCGACTTTGTCTTTGCCCGCCTCGGCACGGCAGGCGATGCCAAACTGGTGGTGCTGGAAACCAAAGGCCTGCACCTGGCTGGCGCCAACGACACGCGCTACAAGCAGGCGCTGCTGGCACGTTTGACCCAGGCCTTTGCCGATGCATCGCTGCAACGGGTGGGCGACCTGGACCTGGTGGGGCAGGCGCAGTCGGTGCAATGTGATCTGGTGTTTGACGGCGATTGGGCCGGCAGCTTGAACGCGCGCCAATTTGCCAGTGCTGGTTAATTGTGAACCGGCTCAGACCCCGCGGGCCCGATCGTCTTTGAACTGCGCTTGAAACGCGCCAAAGCGGCCAGCATCGAGCGCGGCCCGAACCTCGGCCATCAGATTCAGGTAGTAGTGCAGGTTGTGGATGGTCAGCAGCATCGGGCCGAGCATTTCACCGCAGCGGTCCAGGTGGTGCAAATAGGCGCGGCTAAAACCACCGCTGACGCTGCCGTCGGGCCGGGTCTGACCGTGGCAGGCGTAGCAGGTGCAGGTGGCGTCGAGCGGGGCAGGATCGGTTTGGTGGCGCGCGTTGCGAATTTTGAGGTCGCCATAGCGGGTGAACAGTGTGCCGTTGCGCGCGTTGCGGGTGGGCATGACGCAGTCAAACATATCAACCCCGGCAGCCACCCCATCGACCAGGTCTTCGGGCGTGCCCACGCCCATCAGGTAGCGCGGTTTGTGCGCGGGCAAGCGGTGCGGCGTGTGCGCCATGATGCGCAGCATTTCGTCTTTAGGTTCGCCCACACTGACTCCGCCCACGGCGTAGCCGGGCAAGTCCAGCGCCACCAGCGCGTCTAGTGACTGTTGCCGCAGGTGCTCAAACATACCGCCTTGCACAATGCCAAAAAGGGCGTTCGGGTTGCCCAGTCGGGCAAATTCGGCCTGGCTGCGCTGGGCCCAGCGCAGGCTCATTTCCATGCTTTTGCGCGCCTCAGTTTCAGTCGTGATTTGTCCTTTGGTTTTGGGCTCTACCGACAGATACGGCGTGCACTCGTCGAGCTGCATCGCAATGTCCGAATTGAGTACGGTCTGGATTTGCATCGACACTTCGGGCGACATGAACAGTTTGTCGCCGTTGACCGGGCTGGCAAAGTGCACGCCTTGTTCGGTGATTTTGCGCATCGCGCCCAGGCTCCAGACCTGAAAGCCGCCCGAGTCGGTCAGGATCGGCTTGTTCCAGCGCTCAAAACCATGCAGCCCGCCAAAACTTTGCAGCACATCCAGCCCGGGGCGCAGCCACAGGTGAAAGGTGTTACCCAGAATGATTTGCGCGCCCATATCGTCCAGGCTGTTGGGCGCCACGCCCTTGACCGTGCCATAGGTACCGACCGGCATGAAGATGGGGGTTTGCACCACGCCGTGGTTGAGCGTGAGGGTGCCACGGCGGGCGTGGCTGCCGGCATAACCTAATTCTGGGCGGGCCGGGTCGGTAGTGAGCAGGTCAAATTTAAGCATGGGCCCGATTGTCTTTGCGCTATTTCTCAAAGTGATTCCGTACCCGTTCTTGCAGCAGTTGGCGCGCCGCCTCTTCATCGCACAGCGCCAACTGGTCATAGATGCTGCGCGCCATCGGGTTAAAAACGGCCATGACCGTTGGGTCGAAGTGGCTACCAGTGTCATTTGCCAGAATCGCCATGCTGGCTTCAAAGCTCATCGGTTCTTTGTAGGGGCGCTTGGAGCACAGCGCGTCAAATACGTCGGCCACGGCAAAGATGCGCGCCGACAGCGGGATGTCTGACCCCGATAGCCGAGCCGGGTAGCCGCTGCCGTTGAATTTTTCGTGGTGGCAGGCTACCACGTCCTGCGCACCGTCAAGCCAGCCGGCACCCACCACAATGTCCTTGCCCAGATCAACATGGGTGCGCATGACGGTCATTTCAGCGTCGTCCAGTTTGCCGGGTTTAAGCAGACTCGCATCTGGAACACCGATCTTGCCGACATCGTGCAAAAAGCTGCCGGCAATCAGCGCCTGCATGGCGGAACCCGCAATGCCCATCTGTTCGGCGAT
>JAQTSL010000329.1 GCA_028711355.1 Rhodoferax sp. | reverse complement strand
AAATGCCCGCGCCGTGACAACTGCTGCACATCGCGTCATAGCTGGCCTTGCCGGCGCTTGCGTTACCCGCTTGTCCGGTACTGGTGCCTAATTGGCTTGAGTCATGGCTGGATTTGAATTCATTTTCAACGTCATCCAATTCCGATTCACTCAAGACCTGGTCACTGCCGCCAAGTTTGCTGCCAATTTCATCCAGCACGCCGTCATGCGAGTCACCGTCGGTTAAGCCATGCTTGGCCTCAAATTTGGTGCGAATCACGTCGATCGGCAAGTTGGCGGTACGGATGCCCTTGCTCTCAAGATCGGTTTGCACGCGCTGGGTCGCCGTCAAAATTTGTGCATCGGTATAGCCATCGACATCACTGGCCTTCACGTCGGCGGCCACCCCGGAGGTGCTCAGGCCGGCCACCACCATGTCGGTGATCGGCGTGATGTTGACATTGCCTGCCGTTTTGACCAAAGAATGCAATCTGTGGCTGCCGGTGCTGTCGGCGTAATCCACTTTGGCCACACAAGGCAGCGTCACGCTGCTGACATCGACCGTAAAGCTGCCATCGGCAGCGGTGGTGGCCGCTGCGGTGGTTCCGGTTTTGCATTGGAGCGTGACGGCGCCGCCCTCAATCGCCAAGCCGGTAGCGGCCACGCCGGTGACGGTGGTGCCCGGGGCGCCACCGCCCGCGGTACCACTGGCACCACCACCACCACCGCACGCGGTGAGCGTGAGCACGGCGGTGGCGATCAAGCCAAGGCTGAGTTTGGAAGGGGATGTTTTCATGAACAGACTCCGGAGGGGTTGGTTGAAAAATCAATCCATTACACGGACTAATTTGGGAAACTTTCCCGAACTATAATGCGAACCGAGGGCCTTTACACACTTTGTGCAAAATATTTGGGAAATAAATCCAAATTTCTTGTAACTTTGTATTTTTTGGCACAATCTGCCCCACTTGCATCACTTAACCGACCTGCTTGGCCCGCTTTGCCCGATGACCACGACCGACTCAGTCCCCCAACCACCGCCGCCCAGCGCCGGGCTGCCTGAACCGGCCTTGGCCGCACAGGCCGTAGCGCAGGTACTGCGGCCGTTGGCGCGCTTGATGATTGGGCACGGCCTGCAGTTGATGCCGATGGTGGAGTTGCTCAAAAAAGCCTTGGTCGAGGAAGCCCAACAAAGCTACGGTCTGACTGACAAAACAAGCTCGGACACGCGCGTGGCCTTGCTGACGGGTGTGCACCGCAAAGACGTCAGGCGCCTGCGCGAAGCGCCCACAACCTTGGATGTCAACGCACCCATGATGCCGATCGCCGCGGCCGTGGTGGCGCGCTGGATCAGCGAGCCGCGCTACCTCAACGCCAATCAGACCCCCCGGGCGCTGGCACGCACCGTCCGACGCAGCAACGTTGGCGAACCTGACTTCACCACCCTGGTGTCCGAGGTCAGCCGCGACGTCGGGGCACGGGCGGTGCTGGATGAACTGGTACGACTGGGCGTGGTGCTACTGCGCGACGACGGTTTGGCTGAACTGGTCTGCGCAGCGTTTGTGCCCAAAGAGGGCTTGAGTGAATCATTTCACTTTCTGGCCGCCAATGTCAGTGACCATCTGGCCAGCGCGGTGCATAACCTGACGGCTGATCCACAGGCGCCCAAAATGCTCGAACAAAGCGCGTTTTGCCTGGATTTGTCCCCCGCCCAGACTGAGCAACTAGAAGGGCGCGCACGCCAACTGTGGGCTGCTGCACTACAGCAATTTTTGCAAACCGCCGCGGTGGCCGAGCAACGCAGCCAGGACGACCAAGGCCCGCGACACCGGGTACGCTTTGGGGTCTATTTTCACGACCAGGCGCAAGCCGATAACACGCAGCGCACCGATTCCGTGGTGGCCAAACACAAAAACAGCAGCAACCCATGAAATACGTCCAGATGTCAACTGCACCACTGACCAGACGCCACTGGCTAATGCTGACGGGGGCAGCGTTGACGGGTTGTGGCGGTGGGGGCGACCTGTTGGGCGCACTACCGGGCACCGGCGGTACCGGCACCCCGATGTTTTCCCAGGGCACGATCTCGGGTTTTGGCAGCGTCATCATCAATGGCATCAAGTTCGACGACAGCTTGGCCAGTGTGCGGGTTGACGGCGTTAGCGTCGGCACCGATGTATTGCGGCTGGGCATGGTGGCCGGGGTTCGGGGCGAACGCAACGCGGCAGACGCCGGCCTGGGCACCGCCAGCAGCATTGAAGTCTGGTCGATTGCCCAGGGCTTGGTCACCCGCGTTGGCGCCAACAGCGACTTTGATGTGATGGGCATGACCATCCAGACCGACGCCAATACCAGCCTGGACGGCGTGTCCAGCCTGACTGCGTTGGCGGTTGGCCAGTTCGTCACGGTGTGGGGTCTGCAGGCCGGTGGTGACGCGGCACAGTGGATGGCCAGCCGGGTGGCGGTGCAGGCCGACGGCGGAGCCGTGCGGGTGTCCACTGGCCTGGTCAAACATTCGGATGAAACGGGCACCACCACTGTCAATCGCTGGAAACTCGTTGGAACAGTTGGGGCGTCGCTGCAAGAAGAGCAATTGGTGCGGGTTCAAGGTACACCGGGCGCGGACCAAAGCCTGAATCTGTCAGATGCCAAGGTGCTCAGTTCGGGTTTTGACGAGAACCAGCAGGGCAACGCAGAAGTTGAAGGTGTGGTGACCAGCGTGCCATCTGGCATGCGCTTCACCCTGGGATCGATTACCGTGGATGCCAGCGCCCCAGCGCTCGCGACCGTGCTCGGCCAACTTTCGGTGGGTCGACGGGTCGAAGTTTATGGCCAATGGAGCGGCACCGTACTGGCGGCGAGTGCCATCAAATATGAGAGCGTTCAAAACAAGCCCGTTGAGCTTAACGGGCGCATTGAGCAGTTGACAAGCGTGTCAAATTTCGTTATCCGTGGCCAGCGCTGCGATGCTTCTGGCATCACTCTGGGCAGCAGTACCGCTGCTGGCCTGAAAGTCGGCGTCAGAGTCAAGGTCACGGGCAGCAAAGCCGGTGATGTGCTCACCGTGGCCAGTCTCACCTTGGTTGGTAACCAATAGTCTGATGACACGCCAGGCTTGGTCGGGGCAGACCGGGTGGAACGGTCGCCTGGCCAGCCGGGATTAGCGCAGGTCGAAGCGGTCCAGGTTCATCACCTTGGTCCAGGCGGCGACAAAGTCGCGCACGAACTTTGCACCGTTGTCGCTCTGGGCATAGACCTCGGCGATCGCACGCAACTGCGCGTTCGAGCCAAACACCAGGTCCACGCGGGTCGCCGCCCACTTGATGGCGCCACTCTTGCAGTCACGGCCCTCAAAGGCGTTGTCACCACTCGGTTTCCACGTGGTTCCCATGTCCACCAGGTTGACGAAGAAGTCGTTGGTGAGCTGACCCGGGCGCCTTGTGAACACGCCGTCCTGCGCGCCACCGTGGTTGGCGCCAAGCACGCGCAGGCCGCCGACCAGCACCGTCATTTCTGGAGCGCTCAAGGTGAGCAACTGCGCCATGTCGAGCAGCATTTCCTCAGGCGATACGCGGTAGGCGGTGTTGCGGTAGTTGCGAAAGCCGTCGGCCTGCGGCTCCAGCACGGCAAACGACGCCACGTCGGTCTGTTCCTGCGTGGCATCGGTGCGGCCCGGGGCAAAGGGAACCTCCACCGTCTGACCGGCTGCCTTGGCGGCGGCTTGCACGGCAGCGCCACCGGCCAGCACGATCAGGTCGGCCAGCGACACCTGCTTGCCACCAGTGGCACCCGCGTTGAAGGTCTTCTGGATGCCTTCGAGCACTGCCAACACCTTGGCCAACTGCGCCGGCTCATTGGCTTGCCAGTCTTTCTGCGGCGCCAGGCGGATGCGCGCACCGTTGGCGCCGCCGCGCTTGTCCGAGCCGCGAAAGGTTG
>JAQTSL010000040.1 GCA_028711355.1 Rhodoferax sp. | reverse complement strand
TCTGAATTTGGCAAGATCGCCCACCTGACGCAAAGCATTGGGGCCAGCAGCTCGCCGCTACAGCGCGAAATTGCCCGCTTGTCGCACCTGGTAGCGCTGCTGGCAAGTGCGCTGGGGGTGATTTTCTTCTTCGTCGGGCAGGCGATGGGCTTGCCGTTTTGGAGCAATATGCTGTTTGCCATTGGCATCATTGTTGCCAATGTGCCCGAGGGGCTGCTGCCCACCGTCACGCTGTCGCTGGCCATGGCGACCCAGCGCATGGCACGGCGCAATGCGCTGGTGCGCCACCTGTCGGCGGTTGAAACGCTGGGCAGCACCACGGTGATCTGCTCTGACAAAACCGGCACCCTGACGCAAAACCGCATGAGCGTCAGGCAGGTGTTTGCCGAAGGTGATTTTCATGAGCCCGCAGCCGCCCTGCCCGAGGCCCTGCTGCGCGTGGTCGGCAGTTGCCACACGCTGCGCTTTGCCGAACGCCAGCCGCAGGGTGACCCGATGGAGGTGGCGCTGTGGAACCTGGCTTTGGCGGCCAACTTGGCCGAGCGCCAGCGCGTCTGGACCACCGAGATCGCCTTTGATACCGAGCGCAAGCGGATGTCGGTCATCGTGGAACAGGCGGGCCAACGCGTGCTGTACTGCAAAGGCGCCCCCGACATGCTGCTGCCGCTGTGTACGCAGGTGCTGAGCAAGGGCCATCTGCTGGCGCTCGATCCTGCCCCGCTTGCCCAATGGACGGTGGCGCAAGACAGCATGATGGAGCGTGGCCTGCGCGTGCTGGCCCTGGCGTACAAGCCGTTGGCAACGGATGAAGAACCGGCTGAGCAAGCGATGATCTTGTGCGGCCTGGTGGGCCTGCAAGACCCGCCGCGCCCTGAAGTACCCGCCGCCATCGCCCGCTGCCACACGGCCGGGGTCAAGGTCATCATGGTCACCGGTGACCACCCGCACACGGCGCTGGCCATTGCCCGCGAAATTGGCCTGGTGCGCAGCGCCCAGCCCGAGGTGCTGCAAGGCAGCCTGCTGCCCAAAATGTCGCCGGCGCAATTGCAACTGGCGCTGGATGCGCCCGAGATCATTTTTGCCCGCGTCACCGCCGAGCAAAAAATGCTGATCGTGCAAGCCTTGCAGCGCAAGGGCGAGACCGTGGCCGTCACCGGTGACGGGGTCAATGACGCACCCGCCCTGAAGGCGGCCGACATCGGCATTGCGATGGGGCTCGCTGGCACCGATGTGGCCAAAGAGGCGGCCGACATCATCTTGCTTGATGACAACTTTGCCAGCATCGTCAACGCCATTGAAGAGGGGCGTGCGGTGTTTGAGAACCTGCGCAAATTCCTCACCTATATTTTGTCGTCCAACGTGCCCGAGCTGGTGCCGTACCTGGCGTTCATGTTGTTTCGGATACCGCTGCCACTGACCGTCATCCAGATTCTGGCGGTCGATCTGGGCACCGATATGCTGCCCGCGCTGGCCCTGGGGGCTGAGGCGCCGCACCCTGGTCTGATGCAGCAGCCGCCCCGTGCGCGCAGCGAGCGGCTGCTGTCCTGGGGGTTGGCCGTGCGCGCCTACCTGTGGCTGGGGGTGCTGGAGGCCGCTATTGCCATGGCGGCTTTTTATGCGGTGCTCAAAGGCAGCGGCTGGCGCTATGGCGACCTGCTGCCCGCCACCGACCCGCACTACCTGCAAGCCACCAGCGCCTGTTTGGCCGGCATCGTCATCGCGCAGATGGTCAATGTGTTTTTGTGCCGCCACCCGCTGCAATCGGGCTTGCGCTTTGCTGCGCTGAAGAACCCCTTGCTGCTGGGCGGGCTGACCCTGGAGCTGGTGTTGCTGCTGCTGATCCTCTACAACCCGTGGGGCAACACCCTGTTTGGCACCGCCCCGCTGGGCTGGGCCACCTGGCTACTGGTGCTGCCGCTGGCCTTGCTAATGGGGCTGCTGGAAGAGGGACGCAAAGCGTGGCGGCGCTGGTCTTTGGGGCAACTGGCGCGGCGCAACGCAAAACCCGATTGAACAAAATGCTATCAAAAACAGTTCTATCTGCGCAGACAGCATAAGCACTAGAGGCCTAAAACGTTGTGAACTCTCGGTATCACAATTACGGATGAGGCCGGCTTCTCACCCCTCCAACTCCACTCCGGCCGCCACTGCTTGACCAGCGCATAAATCGCCGGAATCACCGCCAGTGTCAGCACCGTGCTCGACATCATTCCCCCCACCATCGGCGCGGCGATGCGGCTCATCACTTCGGAGCCGGTGCCGGTTCCCCACAGGATCGGCAGCAGGCCGGCCATGATCGCCACCACCGTCATCATCTTGGGCCGCACGCGTTCTACCGCGCCTTCCATCACTTTTGAGATGGGGTAATACCAACAACACATCACTTTGAATCGTCCCCGCTGGTGTGTGGTTCTGACGCCGTCGACACCAACCTTGTGCAGAGTAAACGCAGCCGCCGTCAGGGAAACTTCGCACTCAACATCACCGCCTGCACCTGGTCGTGCAGAGGCAGCGTGCCATTGATGCCCTGGCTTTTGAGTTGCACGTACAAGGGATCGACTTGATAGAAAGAGTTGGCAAAGCTCGGCTCGCGCCGCAGGTTTTGCATGGTGAGGAGGATCTCATCGTAGCGCTGCGGATGCGTGTCTTTCAAGTAGACGAAGGCATACGCATCGGCATAGGCCTCTTCGATCGACAGCAATTTTTCCAGTGCTAGGCGCTCCACAGATCCCTCATCGGCGGCCGCAACACGCTGCCACATTTCAAGCGTTAAATGTTTACCTCGCATGCGAAGGCAGTGTCCAAACTCGTGGGCTGCTACGGTCTGCATAAATGCATACGTTGTTGCGGGATCGGTAAGAAACGCCATCATTCGCGTCATTTTTTGGTTTTCTCCATCTGACACAACGACAACGCAGTCAAGCCCTGTCCTTTCCATGACACCCACGGGTGTGAAGCCAATATTTGCCGCCGGTGCTTTTGCGTAGCTCATTTTCAGGTCCCTGAACAGGGCATGCTGGTGGACCTCCTCGAAAACGCTGATCCACTGGACCACGGTTGGTATGCCCTGTGCACACGCCAAGGCCGGCCACAGCAGTGACAACACAAGGACGCTGACCATTCTTGACATCTGCAGCTCCTGGGTAACGAAAGGAACCAAGCGTGCCAACCGTGTGCCAACGTACAGACCGATCAGCGCGAAACCGCTAGAGTTATGAATCAACTTGCTTTCAAGCAAGTTCAGCATAAATGCCCGGCGACGTAATATCTGTGTAGAAAGACATGGTGGGCATCATTATTTGCAGGTGCATCAAGAAAGAAGCTCATGCCTGAAGTCCGGTGCTGCCAATGTCCGTTGCGGCAACTACCGCTGTTCATGCCCAACAATGCGGACGAAATCGCTTTAGTGCAATCCTTGAAGCGCTGTGAGTTGCGCGTGGGGCCGGGCGAGACATTGATCCAAGAGGGGCAAACCGAGGCCTCACTCTTCACGCTGCTGACGGGCTGGGCGTACCGCTTCAAGACCCTGAGCGATGGGTGTTGTCAAATCCTGAATTTTCTGTTGCCGGGTGATTTCATCGGGGTGCAGCAAAAAATGATCGCTGTGGCGGAGCACGGCGTGATGTCACTGACCGATGCCGTACTCTGCGTTTTTCGGCGCGATGCTTTGTGGGAATTGCACCGCCAGTCCCCCAGCATGGGCTTCAACGTCACCTGGCTGAGCGCCCGCGAGGAGTCTTTGGTCGACGAAGGGCTGCTGTCGGTTGGCCGGCGCAGCGCCGAAGGCCGCATCTCGGCGCTGTTGATACTGCTGTTCAAACGCGCCGCTGCCCGCCAGGCCGATGGCGGCGCAGCCGGCGTTCCCTTTCCGCTGACGCAGCAGCACATTGCCGACGCACTGGGTTTGTCACTGGTTCATACCAATAAGACCTTGCGCAAGTTGGAGCGACGCGGCATGTACCGCATAGAGCAGGCTCGCTTGCACATCATCGACACAGGCAAACTCATGAACCTGGCCGACCTTTACGACCCGCTCAGCAACCGGACATCGGCAAGCCGCCCACTCGTCTGATCGTCTGGTGGTGTCGTCAGTAAGCGAGTCCTTAACGTGAAAGAACGTGTAATTTACCCATTTTTGTTCCCTGGGCCTTACCGACGCGGTGCCTTTCGTGTGTCAGGCAGATTGGGAAATTGCCAATGAAAACCAGGATAAATGGCGCTTTGAGCGCAATCATCAATTGTCTTGCGGAGATGATTATTGCGATCATACCCATCTCAGGAAGGTGCAAGATGCTGGAGCGTGACGATAGCACCGCTAGCAGGTAAATGCTCAATGACCTACCCCTCCAACCCCGCTCCAGCCGCCACTGCTTGACCAGCGCATAAATCGCCGGAATCACCGCCAGTGTCAGCACCGTGCTCGACATCATTCCCCCCACCATCGGCACAGCGATGCGGCTCATCACTTCGGAGCCCGTGCCGGTTCCCCACAGGATCGGCAGCAGGCCGGCCATGATGGCCACCACGGTCATCATCTTGGGGCGCACGCGCTCTACCGCGCCTTCCATCACCGCTTCATACAAATCGGCCACGCCAGGTTCGCGTCCTTCTGCGCGGCACTTCACTTTGATGGCCTCCCACGCATGGTCCAGGTAAATCAGCATGATCACGCCGGTTTCGGCCGCCTCACCGGCCAGTGCGATAAAGCCCACCGCGACCGACAAGTTGTAGCCCAGCCACCACATCAGCCAGACACCACCCACCAGCACCTTGGCCAACTGGCCCAGCGGAATTTGCGCGCCGTCCATGGTGGGCACCAGCACTTCGCGGGCAATCTGTTGCGGATCGCTGCGCAGTTCACGCGGGTAACGCACCGTCACGCGATAGCGCTCACGCCCCTCCACGGTGGTGGTCACCCTCTCGCCACCCAGCGCACTGCCCACCACTTCCAGCAGGTCGCCCACGCTCGTTAGACGATTTCAGATGCCGTGGTTACTGGCGGTCGGTGGCGCTTTGATACCATGGGTAACAGGCGCATCAGCGTCTGGGCCACGCTGCAGGCGCTGGCCGATGCCGTGCAGCTCACCCTGACCGACGAGGACGGCAACCAGGCCACGGTGCAGCAGCCCTTCCCCGCCGGCCACGCGCCGTGCCGGTGGAACCGCCGGTGCCCTACCCCGACGACACACTGAGCTGCCTGGCCAATGTGTATAACGGAGAAGCGCACGACTTTTATGCCCGCCACGGCGTCAAAGTCATCGCCCCGGCCTATGAAGCAGTGCAGGAGCTGGGCGAAGTCAGCCTGATGATCACCAAACACTGCGTGCGTTTTTCACTGAGCCTGTGCCCCAAGCAGGCCAAGGGCATCACCGGCGTGCAGGGTCAGGTCAAAGCCAAGCCTTTGCTACTGATCAACGGCAAAGAGAAATTGACATTGCGCTTTGACTGCAAACCCTGCGAGATGCATGTCGTGGGCAAGATCAAGACTTCCGTGGCGAACCAGTCTCGCAACGAGCTTGCCGCCGTCGGCACCGGTGTGCCGATCACCTTCCACAAAACCCGGCCGAGGCAGGAATTTGGCCACTGAGCCGGACCCAACTCGCGTCGGCGCCAAACCAGCACGGCCGCTCCATCCGGCCCTCGCGATCTGAACCTGCCCGTATTTGATCCAATAATATGCTATTACATAAAGAGCTATATACGCATGTTTTATAAGGGTTTGATACCTGAAACACCTCGAACCGGTGTCGGATTTCGGATCAGACGGCACCCAAACGGCGGCGTGAACCCCGGTTTGAACCTATTGCGCGTCCACGCTGCACACAACTCACCTCGCCATCCCGATGTGCCCCGATGAACTTTCTCGCTTCAAATTTATGCAAAAACAGGCTGAAACCCAGTAAGCACATGCACAATCAGCTACTACTAATATAGCAATAAATCCTCGATTCAACCCGCAATCCATGCCCTCTGCAACTGAATGCAGCAGCGCCAGTGCAATCAAATTCACTCATGAAACACGCGTTATTTATTGTTTTACGATAAACTATTCATTCCAAACAGTACTTTTATTCAAACAGGAGCTGGTCATGAATGGTTTATCGAGTGCATCACCGCAGAGCAACGGGTCGGGTCACAGCGCGGCCAGGGTCAAGCTGTTCTGGCTGGCGCAGCTATTGCGGGTGCTAAGCGGCTCTTACACCGCCTGGGTGCTGGTGCGTATTGTTCAATGGTGGACGGACTCTGAGAGGGTCGTCAAAAACATGGGGGGGTATCTGGCGCGCGACCTGTCTGGCCTGCCCGTCAGTGCGCGCCTGCTGGCGATGGCGCTGGACCTGGGGGCATGGCTGCTGTTGCTGGCGGCCGTGGTGTGCGCCTGGAAATCGCTCGGGCATCTGCAGAAGGAGCACACCTTTTCCCACCCGATGGCGCGGCTGCTCACCTGGGCCGGCTGGCTGGGAGCGCTGTGCCAATTGCTAACACTGCTGATCCGCCCGCTACAAACCTACCTGATGACGGCCCATTTGCCGGCCACCGAGCAGGTCTTCAAATGGGCTTTTTACCCGCAAGATTTGCTCGGCATTCTGCTGTGCGGCGTGATCCTTTGTTTTGCTTACCTGATCAGTTGGGCGGTAGACATTGCCGAAGAAAACCGGGGATTTATCTGATGCCCATCATCGTCAATCTGGACCTGATGCTGGCGCGGCGCAAGATGCGCTCGCGCGACCTGGCAGCGGCGGTGGGCATCACCGAGCAGAATATTTCGCTGCTGAAGTCCGGCAAGGTCAAGGGCGTGCGTTTTGACACGCTGGAGCGCATCTGCACCGCGCTGAACTGCCAGCCGGGCGACATTCTGGAATTCACCCCGGCAGATTCGGCAACACCACCTGATGGCGCGTCAATCACACCCGAAGTCTGATCCCTTTAACTGAACCACACAAAAACATGTTTGTCAGAACCCTCGCCATCCTGCTGCTCAGCGCCACCCTGGCCGCCTGTAGCACAACCGCCACCCACCCCAGCCTGCAAGCCGCAAATACCCTGCCCCCACTGGTGCCGGTGCGCCAGTACGTGGCCGACTGGGACGGCAACGGGCTGTACCAGATTTCACCCGATGGCCAGCAACTGATGTGGATGGCCCGCAAGAGCCTGGGCCCGGGCCTGTTTGTCAAAAACCTCCAAACCGGCAAGGTGCAAAGCCTGAGCACGCGGGCTTACCCGCTGTGGGCGCAGGACAGCCGCTACCTTCTGCTGATGGGTGACCGCGCCGGGGACGAAAACACCCACATTTTTCAGCTTGACAGCTTTGATCTGAGTGCGCCAGCCAAAGACCTGACACCGTTTCCCGGTTCCACCTCCGGCCTGCAAACCCGCATCAAAGGCAGCGCCGACTTGCTGATCACCAACAACCGGCGCGACCCCAAGGTGTTTGACCTGTACCACTACACCCATGCCAGCGGCGAACTCAAGCTGCTGGCACAAAACCCGGGCGACGTGGCGCGCTGGCTGACCAATGCGCAAGGCCAGTTGCTGGGACGGGTGCGCAAACAGGAGATGCAGTGGGTATATGAGAAATACAGCCCCGAGCAGACAGAGCCCTGGCAAGCGCTGTTCAATGTGGGTTACTTTGACACCGTTGCGCCCCTCGACATAGGCGCGGACAGGCGTTTCGCCTGGGCCTTGTCGAACCGGGGCCGCGACACGCTGGCACTTGTCAAAATCGACCTGAGCAACGGGCAGGAAAACGTGGTCTACGCCAACCCCCGTGTGGATATCAGCCAGGTCTTTATCAGCCCGCAAACCCTGCAACCGCTGCTGCTGACGCTGGACCCCGATTACCAGGAACTCAAGGTCTTTGATCCGCGCCTGCAAGCGGCCTTGCAACACCTGCAGCAAGAGCACCCCGGACATTTCCGTTTCCAGCCCGTCAGCATGAGTCGGGACGAAAACCTGATCACCGCCACACTCACCACAGAACAGGGCGGCCAGCATATTTTGCTCAACGTCAGCACCGGCGACATCACGGTGCTGGGTGAATCCTCACGCAGCCGCGTGCAAGCCCTCAGCCCGCTGCCGCAGCAGACACCACTGCGCTTTCAAAGCCGCGATGGCCTGACCCTGAACGCCTACCTGACGCTGCCCACGGGCAGCTCCGGCAAAAACCTGCCGACCGTGCTGTACGTGCACGGCGGCCCGTGGGCGCGTGATGTCTGGGCCGATGGCGACGCGATGCCGGCGTTTCTGGCCAACCGGGGCTACGCGGTACTGCAAGTGAACTACCGCGGCTCGGCCGGCTACGGGCGTGCCTTTGAGGAGGCGGCCCAAGGCCAGTTCGCCGCCAAAATGCACGACGATTTGCTTGACGGTGTGGACTACCTGATCCGCCAGGGCATCACCGACCCGGCCAAGGTCGCCATCATGGGGGCCAGTTATGGCGGTTACGCCAGCCTGGTGGGTATGAGCTTCACGCCCGAGCGTTTTGCCTGCGGCATCAGCATGGTCGGCATGTCGGACTTGGCCAGCCTGATTGAAAACGCACCGCCGTATTGGGCGCTGGGCAAACCGTGGTGGATCAAGTATGTGGGCGACCCGGCCAAGCCACAAGACCGCGCCATCATGGACAGCAAATCCCCGCTGTACCGTGCCAGCCAGGTGCGCAAGCCGCTTCTGATCCTGCACGGTGCCAATGACCCGCGCGTCAAGCTCGACCAATCCTCCCGCATGGTGCAAGCGCTGCGTCAAGCCGGCAAAGAGGTGGACTTTGTGGTGTTCCAAGGCGCCGGACACGGCACACAGAAATGGAGCGACAACCTGCGCTACTACCGCAAAACTGAAGATTTTCTGGGTCGCTGTCTGGGCGGGCGCAGCAGCGGATTTGACTGGTTTGAGCTGGGAAGTTGGGCATCTTGATCTTGCCCCTGTTTTCCGCACTCCTTGAGCCGCCCGTTATGCGGACTTCCTGTCTTGCTGCTGGGCCGCTGTCCAGCGTTGCCTGGTTGGGTGCCTCGGGCGTGAAGTTTCTCTCCAGCAAGTTTTCTGCAATGGGCAGCCTGTGTTTGCTGTCGGTGGTGACAACAAATTTCCTCTTGCCTCTGGCCTTGATGCCGTGGCGTTGCATCAGTCTTCTGACACGCTCTTTGCCGACCCGGATACCTCGGGCCACCAGTTCCTTGCACATTTTTGGCCAGCCGTATTCCTGCTTGACTTCGGCGTGGATGGCACGGATGTGTACCAGCAGGATTTCGTCGCTGATGCGTTTGCTCGCCCCCGGCTCGCTGGGCTTGCTGGTGTCTTTGCGCCGCCAGTGCTCGAAGTAGCCACTGGCGCTGACTTCCAGCACTTCGCGCGTCAACGTGACCGGCCAGCGGGTCTTGTGCTTGGCTATCCAGGCGTACTTCACAGCGCTTCCCGCGCGAACTACGCCGTCGCTTTTTTTAAGATGTCGCGCTCCATCTTGACCCTGGAGAGTTCTGCCCGCAGCCGGGCCAGTTCCATTTGCTCCTGACTGACCGGCTTGTCGTCTGCACCCGTGAGTTGACCCTTGCTGCTGAGGCGAACCCAGTTGCCAAGTGTTTGCGTTGGCACGCCCAGTATCTTGGCCGTCACAGGCACGCTCTGCCCGCCCTTGACCAGTCGAACCGCTTCCAGCTTGAATTCAAGCGTTTATTGCCCACGCGCTTGTCCATCTTTCCTTTGGCTCATCTTGTCTTCTCCAATGTCTGAATTTGAACATCAGCTATGGAGTACGTTTTTCGGGGGCAAGATCATGCACGCTGACAATCTGCTATGGTTCAGGCCTTGCCCATTGATTGGCGGCACTGCGCCAGCAGCGTACTTCACACCGGGGCCAGCACAGAGCCACAAAATTGACCCTACAGGAGAACTTCCCGATGAGCACACTGATTGACGAACTGGCACAAACCAATTTGCTCCGTGACGTGCCGGAAACCGTTCTCACCTTCCTGAGTGAGCACGCGGCACCGCGTGAATTGGTTGCTGGAGAGATTTTGCTGTGCCCGGAGCAGGAAAACCAGTATGTCTATTTGCTGCTCTCGGGCTCACTGTCAGTCCATTTTGATTCCCCGGAATCGCCGCCGATCCGGGAACTGCTCCAGGGCGTTTCAGTGGGTGAGGTGTCGATCATTGACGACTCCAATCCGTCTGCTTACATCATTGCCAATCAAACCAGCCGGGTGTTTCCGATCCACCGCGATCTGATCGACCTGCTGGTCTCTGAGGCCAACCCGTTTGCGCGCAATTTGTTGCGCATGCTGACCCACTGGCTCAAGGCCAATACCCAGCGCATTGTGCGGGACCGTGTCCAAATCTGGGAGCTGACCGATCAGGCTCAGATCGACCCGCTGACCGGTCTTTACAACCGCCGCTGGCTCGACCGGGCGTTGGCGCGCCTGTTGATACAAGCGCGCAAGGGTGATCTCCCGCTGTGTATCCTGATGGTCGATGTCGATCATTTCAAACGCTACAACGACGAGCAGGGCCACCTGGGGGGCGATCAGGCATTGATGGCCATGAGCGACGTATTGAAAACCACGGTTCGGCCTTACGACTTTGTCACCCGCTATGGCGGTGAGGAGTTTCTGGTGCTGCTACCCAATACCCGTGCCAACGACGGGCTGATCGTGGCAGAGCGGATTCGTCAGGCGACCGAAAAAAAAGTGGTGGCCTACCCCGACAGCAAAGCGTTGGCAGGAATGACGGCGACCACCCCGTTACCAGGCATCACCGTGTCCATCGGCCTCGCGGTCAGCCAGTGTGACTCGGTCGCGGAGCTGATCGCCGCAGCCGATGCCCAGTTGTACCGTGCCAAGGCCGACGGCCGTAACTGCGTGCGTCATTGATCCGTGTTGGCTGAGCCTCTCTCGGGGTCACACCAGATTCGGCTTACTTGTTTTTCATCACCACCAACGTCCCGGTATCACCGGCTGCCAGGCGATTGGCATGGTAGGCGATCAATGTGTCGTCGGGGTAGTTTTGGTGCAGACGTGCAAAGGCATCTTGGGCCGCTGGTTGCTGGGCCTGCAGCAACGCATAGGCTGACCGGTAACTGATGACGCGCTCGCTCTGCGCCTCGTCCTGCGTCAGCGGCTCGTAGACCTGAACGGCCTCGGTTTTACCCTTGAGCAGCAGCCGCCCCACCGGTCGACCGACAAAACCGGGGCACTGGGCCACCGTTGATTCACTGACGCACACCCGGGTGCCAATGTGAACGTTGATCGACTCCAGCCGCGCCGCCGTGTTGACGGCATCACCCAGCGCCCGGTAGTCCAGCATGGATTTGCCGCCGAAATTGCCCACCAGCACGGTTCCGGTGCTGACTCCGATGCGGGTGCGGCCAAAAGCAATGCCCTGCAACTGCCGGCGCTGGCGGCAGGCCTGGGCGAAGGCATCCATCTCCAGGGCACAGGCCAGCGCACGTGCGGCGTGATCGGTCTGCGTCAGCGGTGCCGAAAACATCACCGCCACCGCATCCCCGACGATCCGGTCCAGCGTGCCGTCATGACGAAAGGCGATCTGAATCATGTTGTCAAGGTACTCGTTGAGCATGTCCGACAACAAGGCCGGCTGGTGCCGTTCCATCAATGCGGTAAAGCCCTCCAGATCGGTCATGACAAAAGAGCACTCGCGATAACTGCCGCCCAGTTCTATCTGATCGCGGTGGTCCTGCAAATGTTTGACCCGGTTGGGCGACACATAGCGCGAAAATGCCTCACGAATCCAGCGCTGCTCGGACTCCGTGCGCAGATACTGGGGCATCACCATGCTGACAAACAACGCGCTGACAGCCAGCGCCGGGTAGAACGGGTCCAGCAACAGGTGCTGCGCAACAAACAGCCAGCCCGTCAAGACAAATAGCCCGGCCACCACCCCAAGCGCCAGCATGACCGACCAGACCGGCCGGCAACGCGCCAGCAGAAACCAGAGCGACAGCGCAACGGCTAACAGCAGCAGCGCCAGAAAATCGTTCTCCCAGGCTGGTTGCAGCAAATAGTCGCCAGTCATCATCTGCTCGACGAGTTGTACATGGCCCTCGACGCCGGGAATCAGCTCTCCCAGAGGGCTGGCTACGGTGTCGCCCAAGCCCGCGGCCGTGACCCCGATAAACACGATGTGATCCCGAATCAGGCGAGCATCAACCCGCCCCGCCAACACATCGCGGGCAGAAATGTAGCGCTGGGTGGTCAGGGGCCTGAAATGCAGCCAGACTTTTCCGTCCGGCGCGGTTGGCAGAAAGCTGGCGTGACCAATACCGACTCCCCGGATGCCGGGCACCACCCCATATCCCGAGAAGCCCGCTGCGCTGATCTGCAGCGCCAGGTTATCTGCACCGCTGAACAGGCGTAGCGCCTCCAGCCCCAGCTCGGGATAAAGCACCCCACCCACCTGTTGCAGCAACGGCACGGCGCGCAACACCCCATCGCTGCCGGGCGCCAGCGAGATCGCCCCGCTGCCGCGCGCAGCTTCGGTCAGCAATGGCAAGCTGGCAACCGCCCCGCGGTAAGGTGGTAGCCAATTGGCCGGGCTACCGCCAAAGACCAGAAATCGCGCTTTGGCTGGTGGCAACGGTGCGGCGACTGCCAGCGGGGCTATCGAAAAACCGAGCGCCACCGTGCCGCGGGCAAAGCTTTCGGCCAACACCTGGTCGTGCGCCGGCATGTGGATTAGCAAGTCATGCAAAACGCGCTGCCCGGCATAACGCCGGGCGATCTGTTCGGGTGAGCTCCGATCAGGCTCGGGCAGCACGATGTCCAGCGCGATGACACGGGCACCCAGACGGGTCAGCTGATCCGTCAGATCGGCCAGAACCGGGCGCGGCCATGGCCACTGCCCGAGTTCGGACAAACTGGTATCGTCAATGGCAACGACCCGGATCGGCAGTTTTTCCTGATAGTGCTGCGGCGCCAATGACTGCAACTGGTCAAACGCGTTGTCGCGCATGCGTGCACGAAATTGCGGATCTTGAAACTGGATGAACAGCGCCAGCAAAACCACGGCAGCCGGCAACATTCCCCGCGCAAGCCTCTTGGGCAGTCGGCACCAAAGCTTCATGGCTGGATCGAACCCATCCCGAACATTCCCGCGTTCACTATGGAACGACGGGCGCCCTGGGGGCACCGGATGGCCCGGGCTTTGCCGTTGCGCCCGCCCCACCGGTTTGAGCAGGAGCCTGGGTTGACGGCTGTGCCTGCTGCTGTTGCTGTTGCTGTTGCTGTTGCTGTTGCTGTTGCTGCAAATTCTGTGTTCCGGGTCGTGGTGGCAGATTCTGTGTCCCCGGCGGTGGTGGCGGCGGCGTGGCACCCGCTCCGGCGTGTGGTTCCACACCGCCATGTGATCCCATGCCACCATGTGGCCCCATGCCGCCATGTGGAGCGACATTGATCTTGCCGCCAATCGATGGCTTGGACATCACGTTTTGTGCCGTTACGGTCAGGCTCTGTCCAGCGCCCACCTCGGCCAGACCGCCGGCATTGGCAACCATGACCTTGCCCTGATCCACACTGACCCGCAGCGTATGGCCAAGCTGTACCGAGTACTCGGTGCCGCGCACCCCCAAGTTGGCCAGCCGGGTCCTGAGCTGGTAATTGCGCTTGTCAATTTGTCCCGTCAACGTGTGCATCAGCCCATTGAGCAGGCTGAATTGCGCCCGGCTGTCCTCGCCTTTGACATAACGGTAATCATCCACTGCAAAGCGGGTATCGCGGTAAAGTGTCAGCATGGTGCCATCCACGAAGCGAATTTGTACCTGACCGTCACCGGTCTCGATACTGTCGCCGCTGAACAACTCGGCCCGGCTCGTGGCCTGGCGTCGTTGCGTCCCATGGATCACCTCGGCTTTGCCGGTGAAGGCCAGAATCACCCCGGCCATATCGGCGGCCCGAACCGTCGGCACAAGCAGACAGCTGGCCAGCACCAGCCATCCCATGAACAAGGACATACGTTGACTGAAATTGGTGTCTGGCATGATCAATATTCCCATCTCAATTGCAACGCGAAAGTGTTGCGTGTGTAATCGTAAAGCGCGAGGTTCGACACGTTTCGGGTGTAGGTAACCCGCGGACTCAGGTGCCAATGCGGACTCAGTTGGTAGTCGGCGGCAATGCCCAGGCTGTGGGTTGTGTCAAGTCGCGTCACAAAATACAAGGCATCGGTTGCCAGATGGCGCCGTTCTTCGTAGGCCGCAGCGATGGACCACGACAGTTTGTCATTGACAGGCAGGGTTCCGCCCAAATGCACGCCCCACAAGCGGTAGCTGAAATGCGGGCGGATGTCGTCTTGTGACACCTCTTTTCCCGCGTAAAAACCGTACCGCCAGCGCCTCTCGCCAGTCGCACCGTCCTGCATCAAGCCTGAGACCGTGCGCGACGCGTTGTCAATGGCATTCTCGGGAAAATCAAATTTCAGATGTTGAACATAGCCTGTCAAAGCCGACGTGCGTTCCATCTGATGCCGCCAGCTCAAGCGCGCGCTCTGTGAATGGCGGTAAACCGATTCACCCATCAGGTATTCCTGCGCCATCACCATCGCGCCGAAGATCTCGTTATCGCGTCGGTGCTGCAAGCCCAGGTCAAGGTAAACCATGCCTTCTGTCATGTCTTTTCGGCCTCGGTTGAAGCCCTGGCTAAGGCCGCCACTGGACGTCAGCGAGGTCGTCTCTGCTAATGTTTTTTGCAGCGTGACACCGGTCTCGACGCTGCCCATCAGATCACTGTCCCGCGCAGCGCTACCCAAGTCCGTCGGCGTCAAGCCAAAATTGGGAATGACCAGAGCCGACGCGTCGGGACCGCTGGTCACATTGTCGTCCCAGCCCAGGCCCAGGGCAATATAGCCGCTGAAGGTGATTTCGTCATGCGCCACAGCCGCAGCCTGCACCTGGAGCAATCGCGCCAGTTCCTGGCGCCGGGTAGCGTCCAGCGTGGCGCGAACCAGGGGTTGCAACAATTCCTGGGCATGGCCGGCATCGCCGCGGTCAAGAAGGATTTGTGCGGCTTTCAGACGTGCCTCACTGTGCGACGGGTCGACCATGACCACCCGTTCAAAAGCAAATAACGCTTGCCCGGTTTGGCCCTGGGCCAACCAGGCCTGCCCAATCAGATAGTCGTAATCCGGATGACCCGCAAATTGCAGGAGTTCGGGTTCCAGTTGGGCCAACGCCTGCGCCGACTCGCCAGTGCTGAGCAACTGACGAGCCGCCTCCAGATTGGGTGGATTGTTGTCAGCGGCTGCCGCTGAACCAGCCATCAGCGTGCATCCAAGCGCGGCGGCACATACCCGATACATGAACATAGGCCTCCCGCCAGATCATCAACCAATGGTGTCGCGCCTGAATAGCGCGAATAAAGCGCGATTATGAAACACCACGAAGCCGCTTCTGGCAGCGCTGATCAGCTGAACGATGTGAAACAGGCGGTCGGCACGGCGCATGAGGTGTAGGGTGTTTGGGTGCTGCAGTGCCCATGATACAAGCGCAAGCAGCTATAACAAGCGCAGCGCCCTGGACGCCGCACTGGGCCTGGGCCGAGTCCAAATTGGCGGCGCTGATATCAAACCAGTTGACGGCGTTTTTCATGAGGATTTTTTCGTGCGAGTTGAAGAAACCTCGGTGACGCGGCGGGGCTGCTGACCGATTGGTGTCAGCAGGGCGGCGGGCCGTACCATCACCGCATGAACAAAGTCAACCTTCCTCTTCTTGCCGAGCACCTGCCTGTGGCCTGGCACTCTTGCATCGTCGGTCAAGCCGCCGGGGCCAACCTCAAGGTACTGCGCATGGATGGCACGGCGTACCCCAGCGAAGTCCATGATTTTGATGAAGCGCTGCTGGTCATCAGCTGAGTGATGAAGCTGGAGGTGGCGGGGGCGGTACTTTGCGTAAAGGCCGGTGAACTGGTCATCGTGCCTGCGGGCCAGGCGCACGCCGTGGCACCGGGTAGTTACGGCACCCTGATGATGGTTGATCGGTGATACTCGTCTGGTGGTGTTTTACTTTGAACTGGAGATGCGCTGATGACGATTGAAACGATTTTGAGCTATCCGCACAGTGGTTTCTCGGTCGATGCTGGTGCCTGCATCGAATCACACGACCGCGCTGCGCTGGAGCGGCGACAAGCGTGATGCCAGGGCAGACGAGATTACGCTCACACCGCTGGAGTTGATAGCCCGTATCGCGGCCCTGGTGCCGCCACCACGCACGCATCGGCATCGCCACTTTGGGGTGCTGGCACCGAATTCACCACTGCGGGCTGCGGTTACGGCGCTGGCTCAGGGCGTACTTGGGGTGATGCCGCAAGGTGAGGCTGCCCCACCCACGCCCGATACCGTGGCACCCAAGCGCCCAGCACACTACCTGTGGGCGGTGCTGATCGCCAGAATCCTGAGACCTTGC
>JAQTSL010000328.1 GCA_028711355.1 Rhodoferax sp. | reverse complement strand
GGCTGGGTCCGGTATGGGCCTCAATTGCGCAAGCGTATCGTGCCGCCAACTGCAAGATGTCCACCCCGGTGCTGACACGTCTGTTGCTCGAGTCGGTGCAGTTTCAGAATCCCAAGCGCGCCGGGATGTTCCGACCCAAGCTGCGCTACGCGCATCAGGGCGGCATGAACCCACCGGTGATCGTGATCCATGGCAACTCGCTCGACCATGTCACCGACGCCTACAAGCGCTACCTGGAAGGTCGTTTTCGCCACGAATTCGACTTGGTGGGTACCCCCTTGCGCATTGAAATGAAGACGTCAGTCAATCCTTACACAGACAAGGCAAGCAACTGAATTTTTTTCCCGGCAGTTACCAGAAAAATGCACGGGATTTGAGTCGTTCAGGGTGAAATCAGCGTTGTCTGTGGTATCGTCCCCTCCTTTCCATTTATCCGAACACGGAGAATATCGTGAGCAACAAAGGCCAACTTCTACAGGATCCGTTTCTCAATACCTTGCGCCGGGAACACGTTCCGGTGTCCATCTATTTGGTTAACGGCATCAAACTGCAAGGCCAGATCGAGTCGTTTGACCAGTATGTGGTGTTGCTGCGAAATACGGTCACTCAAATGGTCTATAAGCACGCCATTTCTACCATCGTTCCCGGGCGTGCCGTGAACTTTTCAACGACTGAGGGTGAACAACCTGCCAGCGCCTGATTGCCGTCTTGTACCCACCTTGCTGGTGGGTGTTGATTTCGGACTTCCCCACTTTGATGCCGAGCTCCAAGAGCTGGGCTTGCTCGCACAAACCGCCGGGCTGACACCCGTTGGCAAGGTGGTTTGCAAGCGGCGCGCGCCCGACGCAGCGCTGTTTGTCGGCAGCGGCAAAGCCGACGAAATCAAGTTGCTCGCCGCGCAGACCGGCGCCCAAGAGATTCTGTTCGACCAGAGTATCAGCCCTGGGCAGCAGCGCAATCTGGAGCAGCACCTGGAGTTGCCGGTGAACGACCGCACTTACTTGATTCTGGACATCTTTAGCCAACGGGCGCGCAGCCACGAAGGCAAATTGCAGGTCGAATTGGCCCGGCTGCAGTACCTCAGTACGCGACTGGTGCGGCGCTGGTCCCACCTGGAGCGCCAAAGCGGCGGCATTGGGATGCGCGGTGGCCCAGGCGAAACCCAGATCGAGCTGGACCGGCGCATGATCGGCGAAAGCATCAAGCGCATCAAGGAACGCCTGCGCAAGGTGCAGCGCCAGCGCTCAACGCAGCGCCGCCAACGTGAGCGACGCGAGGCGTTTGCGATTTCACTGGTGGGTTATACCAACGCGGGCAAGTCCACCTTGTTCAACACGCTGGTCAAGGCCCGTGCCTACGCCGCTGACCAATTGTTTGCCACGCTCGACACCACCACCCGCCAGCTTTATCTGGGTGACAGTGGGCGCACGGTGTCGCTGTCAGACACGGTGGGATTCATCCGAGATCTGCCACACGGCCTGATTGACGCCTTCCAGGCCACCTTGCAAGAAGCGGTTGATGCCGACCTGTTGCTACACGTGGTCGATTTTTCCAGCCCCAATTACCGCGAGCAGATGGCCGAGGTTCAGCGCGTGCTGCACGAAATTGAGGCTGACAAAATTCCACAGATTTTGGTCTTCAACAAGCTCGACCAGGTCCCCGATGACGTGCGCCCGCTTCGGTTGCAGGATTCCTATGAACTCGAAGGCGTGCTGACACCCCGCGTCTTCACCAGCGCTCGCCAGGGCCTTGGCATCGACACTTTGCGCCAACTGCTGTCACAACAGGTCGTTGCTGCCAGGCCAGCCGTTGGGAGCCCCTATTTCCCTCAAGATCATGAGGCTGGTGTCTGATTCGGCACAATCCTCACCTGACAGACAAGAGTTGCCCTGATGAAACTTTTACGATTTTTCCCCCGCCTAAGCCTTTGGCCGCAACGCCCCTGGGGTATGTTCAACCTGAATGACCCGCGCTGGGGTCGGGGTGACGAAAAGCCATCAGACGGCAGCGCTGGCGAACCGCCAACACCACCCCCCGTCAATGAGCCTGAGCCGCCGCCACGCGACAACGACAAGCCCCGCCCGCGCGCCGGCGCCAATCAGGGACCACCCGATCTGGATGAGCTCTGGCGCGACTTCAACCGCAAACTTGGTGGCCTGTTTGGTAACGCTCGTTCGGGCGGGCGTGGCGCTGCGCCTGGCGGCGGCTCGGGTCGCAACGGTGGCGGGTTTGGTGGCTTCCAGCCCGACCTGAAAAACGCCGGCATTGGTGCCGGTCTGATCCTCGGTGTCATCATGCTGATCTGGCTGGGTACCGGCTTTTTCATCGTACAAGAAGGCCAGCAGGCAGTGATCACCCAGTTTGGCAAGTACAACTCGACCGTAGGTGCCGGTTTTAACTGGCGAATGCCGTATCCGATCCAGCGCCATGAATTGATCTTCGTGACGCAAATCCGCTCGGTTGATGTCGGGCGTGATGCGATCATCAAAGCCACCGGGCTGCGTGAATCGGCGATGCTGACCGAAGATGAAAACATCGTTGAGATCAAGTTTGCCGTGCAATACCGTCTGAACGATGCCCGCGCCTTCCTGTTTGAGAGTCGCAATCCAGCCGACGCGGTGGTTCAGGCGGCCGAGACTTCGGTGCGCGAGGTGGTGGGCAAGATGAAAATGGACTCAGCTCTGGCCGAAGAGCGTGACCAGATTGCGCCAAGGGTTCGTGCACTGATGCAAACCATTCTGGACCGCTACAAAGTGGGTGTCGAGGTGGTCGGCATTAATTTGCAACAGAGTGGGGTGCGCCCGCCCGAACAGGTTCAAGCAGCTTTTGATGATGTGCTCAAGGCTGGGCAAGAGCGCGAACGTGCCAAAAATGAGGCGCAAGCGTACGCCAACGACGTGGTGCCACGCGCTGTGGGCGCCGCTTCGCGCCTGAAGGAAGAGTCTGACGCGTACAAAGCCCGCATCGTGGCGCAAGCGCAGGGCGATGCCCAACGCTTCAAATCGGTGTTGACTGAGTACCAGCGTGCGCCGCAAGTTACGCGTGACCGGATGTACATCGACGCCATGCAGCAGGTCTATAGCAGCGTCACCAAAGTCATGGTTGACTCCAGGCAGGGTTCCAACCTGTTGTATTTGCCGCTGGACAAATTGATGCAGGCGACGGCCCCGGGCGCGCTCGATCCGGTCGCTGCGACCAACGCCGCGGCGACGCTGATGCCATCTGCTGGCGCCGTTGATCCGGTGGCCGACGCTCGCACCCGCGACGCTGCGCGTGCCCGCACCCGTGAATCCCGCTAGGAGGCGCCGACATGAATCGCTTGGGTTTTATTTTTTCCAGTTTGCTGGTGCTATTGGCGCTTGCCAGCTCGACCCTGTTTGTGGTCGATCAGCGGCAATTTGGTGTGGTATTTGCGCTCGGTCAGATTAAAGAGGTGATCACCGAGCCTGGTTTGAACTTCAAGCTGCCACCCCCGTTCCAGAACGTGTCGTACATCGACAAACGCTTGCTGACGCTTGACAGTTCCGATAACGAACCGGTGTTGACGGCAGAAAAGCAGCGCGTGGTGATCGATTGGTACGTGCGCTGGCGCATCTCGGAGCCAACCCAGTACATCCGCAACGTTGGCACCAACGAGGCCGCCGGTGCCAGCCAACTCAACCGGGTGGTGCGCAACGCGTTCCAGGAAGAAGTCAACAAGCGCACCGTCAAAGAACTGATCTCGCTCAAACGCGAAGCACTGATGGAAGACGTCAAGGCCGAGGTGCTCAGTCAGGTGCGTGGCGCCAAACCCTGGGGTGTCGATGTGATCGACGTGCGCATCACCCGGGTGGACTACGTTGATGCCATCACTGAATCGGTCTATCGCCGGATGGAAGCCGAGCGCAAGCGCGTGGCCAATGAACTGCGCTCGACCGGTGCG
>JAQTSL010000327.1 GCA_028711355.1 Rhodoferax sp. | reverse complement strand
GGCAACATCACTGCGGCCGACAAGATGTACGACACGAATAACACTGCAACCATCGTCACCCGTACCCTTAACCCAGGCGTACTGGGCGCGGAAGACGTCAGCTACAGCGGCGGCACAGCAACCTTTGACACCCCAGCGGCAGGTGTCGGCAAACCAGTGACGGGCACTGGCCTGGGCCTGACCGGTGCAGATGTCGGAAATTACACCGTCAATCCAACGGCAATCACCACTGCCACCATCACTGCGCCAGTTGTAGTGAAGCCACCCGTTGACGTCATCCCGCCTGTTGTTGTCGTCCCACCCGTTGATGTCATCCCGCCTGCACTAGCCCCCCCCGCCGACACACCACCGGACAGTACCCCGCCCACCTTTGACATTCCCACTGTCAATCTGCCCCCTGACCGAGTGCCGCCGATTGTGGTCACCCCCCCTGTGGGCGTGCCGCCGCCGGTCCTGATCCTGCCGCCCGTCATCGTGCCTCCAGTCGAAGTACTGCCAGTTGCGGTTGTGCCTGAGGTTGTGCCCGTGCCACCGGTAGTGGGCTTCATCGCGACAACGCCGAGCAGCTATGTAGCGCCGCTGCGCAAGCGCAAGCAAGACCGTAACTGATGCGCGCAGCAGGGGGTGGTTTGAGTGTGCCGCCGTGAACCTGACCCTCTCCCTGCAGGGCAGAAAACTATGCCTCGGATGGCTGTTTGGTGGCATTTGCATGGCTGCTGCCGTGGCGGCAGACCTGGCACCCACACGGCACTTCAAAACTGCGCAATTGGGTGGTGAGGCCGCCTCGTCAGCAGTGCAATCAATTGCCAACTGGGCGGTTGATTCCAACAACAACGGTAACTTGCCGTTCGTCATTCTGGATAAACAGCAAGCCAAGGTGTTTGTCTTTCATGCGAATGGAAAATTGCGCGGCGCAGCCCCGGCGTTGGTCGGTCTGGCGGTGGGCGATCACTCGGTGCCCGGCATTGGCGATCGCAAACTAGAGGCGATTCGCCCCGACGAGCGCACCACGCCAGCCGGGCGCTTTGTGGCCGCGCTGGATCACAACATCAAAGGGCATGAAATTTTGTGGGTTGACTACGACACGGCGATATCCTTGCACCCGGTCGTTCCCGGCACTACCGAAGAGCGCCGCACCCAACGGCTGGCGACGCCCACGCCGCTGGACAACCGCATTTCTTTCGGTTGCATCAATGTGCCGTCTGACTTTTTCAAGAACGTGGTCAGCACCGCTTTTGCCGGCACCAACGGCATTGTTTACGTGCTGCCAGAAACCGTGCCAGCCAAGACGTTTTTTGGTGCTTATGACGTGGACAGTTCAACACCTAACGTGGATGGTGTCAAAGCCACCCCGAAGCATGAAAGAAGACGGTCATTGGGGGCCTCGACCTGCAATCCATGCAGCCCGGATTCACTGAATACCGGGTCATGGCCCGGTATGACAGCCAAAGAATAAAAACCCAGTTCTTTCACGTTAAACCGAGGAAATCCATTAGGGCACAGATGGATGGTGAGGCGAGTTTCGAGGCAGTTTGGGCGGGCGTGAGGCGTTCATAGCTCAGCTATGAACAACGAATGACGGTCCAAAATGACCGCAAATCGGCCGCACAGGCGCTGTGCAGGGTCGAACACCCGCCTAATGGATTTTCTCGGTTAAAGCCCATCAATGTCTATGTTGGCTGGCGCACCGACACATCGTGGCCGGAACTTGATACTGCAATTCGTAATGCACGCCTTGTCAAAAAAGTTGTGCAAAACAGTCCTACTGATACTGACCATGTGTGGGTATCAGTCCTCAAGAAGTTTTGTATTCACCCAAGGGGCAAGCACATGAAAAAAATGAACGGTATTTCCAAGGGACTGCCATGGTTGATGGTGGTCGGTCTGACAGGTTTGGTGGCCGCCTGTGGCGGTGGGGGTCAGTCGCCCATTTTGGGTGCGGGTAGCCTCAGCCCGGTGGTGGCCCCCATGGTCACCATCGTCACCCCGACCGCTGGCGCGCTGGGTGTTGCACCCAACACCAAAGCCATCACCGCCACGTTCAGCAAGGCGATGGATGCGCCCACGGTTACCGGCACCAACTTCACCCTGGCCTGCGCCGGTGCACCCCCGGTTAGCGTCGGTGTGGTGACCTATCTGGACGCCAGCCGACTTGCCACCCTGCCATTGACGGCAGCCCTGCCGGCTTCCAGCGTGTGTACTGCAACGATTGCGGCAACCGTTAAAGACAGCACCGGCCTCACCATGGTGAGTGACCATGTCTGGCAATTCACCACCGGTGCGGCCACTGCCATCGACAGTACCGCGCCCACGGTGACCTTGACCAATCCGGTTGCTACCGCAACCGGTGTTGCAACCAATGCTGCGGTCAAAGCCACTTTCAGTGAAGCCATGGAACCCAACACTGTCAAATCGGCCAATTTCACGCTCAGCAGCGTTCTGGGTGGCCCCGTGACCGGCATCGTCAGCATCAATCCGCTCAACGACGTGGCCACTTTCACTCCCAGTGCCCCGCTGGCCGTTAACACGCTCTACACCGCCACCGTGGTGGCCGGCGCGACAGGTGTCACTGACTTGGCTGGCAATCAGTTGTCACCGACCAACAAAGTCTGGAGCTTTACCACGGCGGGTATTGCCGCAACACAGCCTTTGGTGGTGCTGAACATGGCAGATCCGTATGGTACTTTTGGCGGCAGTGCTGGCATGACCAATATGGGCATCACTACCGTTATCAACGGCGACATTGGCACCATTGCCACCGGGACCTCGTCGATCACCGGGTTTCATGACGCTACAAATGTCTATACCGAAACCGGCTCCAACATTGGCAACGTCACCAAGAAGATTTACACCTGCACCAACTCGACCACCGGCAGCAATGTGGCTGGCCCAAGTGCACCTGACTGTGCCATAGCGACGCAGGCGCGGCTGGATGCCGAAACCGCTTACCTGGCGTTGGAAGCCCGGCCAGCCGTCGGGGCAAGCCCCGCACCTGGGGCCAATCTGGCCGGTGTCACGCTACAGGCCGGCACCTACAAGGCACCGGGTGGCTCGTTCCTGATCGAGGGCGGCGACTTGACCCTCACGGGTGATGCCAATGCGACCTGGGTGTTTCAAATGGCCTCGACGCTGACGGTCGGCGGCCCGGGTGCTGCAGCGCCGCAAAGCATCATCATGGCCGGTGGTGCATTGCCTAAAAACGTGTTCTGGCAAGTGGGTTCTGCCGCCACCATCAATGCCGGCGGCGGCGGCACCATGGTCGGCACCATCATTGCACGTGAAGGAGTGACGTTCTCCACCGCCGGTCAGGTTACGCCGACTATTTTGAACGGTCGCGCCTTGTCGCTGAGTGCCTCGGTCACGATGGTCAACACCGTTGTCAACGTGCCAGCACCTTGAAGCCGATCTGGCAAGCCAAAACGTCTTTTAACCCTCAATTGAAAAATTGAACCCCCTTGCCTCGCCGCTTTCTTGAATCAGAAACTGGCGAGGCTTTTTTTCGGAGAACAACATGACACATCGACTTTGCAAATTCGTCAGCTCCCCAGGCAAGCTTAGCCTGCTGACACTGGCCCTGCTGGCCACGCCCTTGGCCATGGCCCAAACCGACACCACCGGCTGGTACGGCGGTGCCAGCGTCGGCCAGTCAAAAGCCAGCATTGACGAAGCCCGCATCACCAGCGGCCTGCTGGCCAATGGGCTGATCGCCGGGCCGATCAGCCCGGTCAACCGTGACCTGGGCTACAAGATTTTTGGTGGCTACCAGTTCAACAGATACTGGGCGCTGGAAGCGGGCTATTTCGACCTGGGAACGTTTGGTTTTTCTACCACCACGGCACCTGCGGGCAGCCTGGCCGGTGACAGCCGGCTCAAAGGTCTGAATCTGGACGCGGTGGGCACCTTGCCCATTACCGACAAGTTTGCGGTCTTTGGTCGCCTG
>JAQTSL010000326.1 GCA_028711355.1 Rhodoferax sp. | reverse complement strand
CGCACCAGCCCCGACGCGGTCAATATCAATCGACTGACCGACGGCCTGTACCTTGATGTCAACGAGGGCTTTGAAAAGTTGACCGGTTGGCGGCACGATGAAGTGGTCGGCCAAACCTCAGCGCAGATCAACATCTGGCAGGACCTGGCCGACCGGCAACGCCTGGTTGAGGCGTTACGCGCGCATGGGCGTTGTACCAACCTGGAGGCCAACTTTGTCAAGAAAGATGGCGGCGTTGTGCACGGCCTGATGTCGGCTGCGGTGGTGTCGTTTGACGCAGTACCGTGCATTCTTTCGATCACCCGCGACGTGGGTGATATGCGGCGCGCCCAACAGCAGATTGAGCACCTGGCGCATTTTGACCAGCTTACCGGCTTGCCCAACCGCACCCTGGTGCGTGAGCACTTTGAGCTGATGCGTAACCTGGCCAAGCGTGGTCAGGAACAACTGGCCCTGATGTTCCTCGACCTCGACCATTTCAAAACCATCAACGACACGCTCGGCCACAGCGTGGGTGACCGTCTGCTGCTGGAGGTAGCGCGCCGCCTGAACGGCTTGCTGCGTGCGCAAGACAGTCTGTCGCGCATGGGCGGTGACGAATTTATCCTGCTGTTGTCAGCGGTGCAAGCCGAGGGTGCGGCCCAGGTGGCGGCCAAGATGACGGCAGCACTGGAGCACCCGTGCCTGGTGGACCGCATGGAACTGGTTGCCACCGTGTCGATCGGTATCGCCATGTACCCGCAGGATGGGCAAGATTTTGAAACGCTGGCCAAAAATGCTGATACCGCGATGTATCGGGTCAAGCAGGCCAACCGCAACGGTTTTTGTTTTTTCACGCAAGAAATGCAGGCCCAGTCGGAGCGCACGCTCAAATTGGTCAACGCCATGCGCCACGCGCTGGAGCGCCACGAATTTGAATTGCACTACCAGCCACAGATGTCGTTGCAGGACGGTCGGGTGGTCGGTGCCGAAGCCTTGTTGCGCTGGCGCAGCGTCGAGTTTGGCCCCTTGTCGCCAGCGGAATTCATCCCGATTGCCGAGGACAGCGGCCAGATTCTGGAGCTGGGCGAGTGGGTCATGCGCACGGCGGTGCAGCAGGCCAAGCAGTGGCAGGCGCAGGGACTGGCACCGATCACGATGGCGGTCAATCTGTCGGCGGTGCAGTTTCGCCACCCGAACCTGTTTGCGATGGTGACCCGCATTCTGGATGAGGCCGGGTTGCCGTCGCGGTTTCTAGAGATCGAGCTGACCGAAGCCACCGCCATGGACAACCCGGTGGCTGCCATTGCCCTGATGAATCGCCTGCATGAACTGGGCGTGCGGATGTCGATTGACGACTTTGGTACCGGTTATTCGTCGTTGAGTTATCTGAAAAAATTCAACGTTTCCAAACTCAAGATTGACCAATCGTTTGTGCGCGACATCAGCGACGACCCGGACGACAAGGCCATCGTCGCGGCCATCATCAACCTGGCCAGCAGTCTGGGTATGCAAACCATTGCCGAAGGCGTGGAGACCGCCAACCAACTGGCTTACCTGCGGCTACAGGGCTGCAACGAGGTGCAGGGTTTTTATTTCAGCAGACCGTTGCCAGCCGATCAATTTGCGGCGTTCTTTCGCCAGCAAGGGGTGCATTGATGTGCCGATGACGCGGGCGTTTGGCGACTACAAAAAATCGCGTAGGGCAAACAAGGTGTCATCAGGCGCCTCGGTCATCTGGTTGTGACCGACGGCCAGCATTTGTACCCGTACCGTCTTGCTACTGGCGCGTGCTGCGGCGATCAGGCCCTGCGCTGCTTTGGGCGGCGTCATCTGGTCGTGTTGGCCCAACAGGAACAACACCGGACAGGTGATCTGCGTGATAGCGCTGTCGGCGTTGCGGTAGCTATCGCACGCCTTGAAGCCGCGGTAAAACACGTTCACTTGCGGGTTGCTGGCCAGTACGCGGCGGCCCAACGCCAGACCGGCGCCATAGACCCAGGTGCCCGGTCCCAGCGCCGATGGCGGTGGCGCCAGGGTGTTGCGCGAAAACACATTGACCAGCTTGATTGCTTGTTCGGGGTCATTGACCGATGCGTCCAGCAGGGCGGGCGACACGCGCATGGGCGATGCCACACCGATCAGCACCAGATGACTGATGCGGTCTTTCAGGCGCGCCGCCGCCTCCAGCGCGATCAAAGCGCCCCAACTGTGGCCGACCAAGGCTGCGCTGGCCACACCCGCGGCGTCCAGCAGCGCAGCGATAAAGTCTGCCGCTTGCGCCACACTTTCGGGCGCGTTGCCCTGGCTGCGGCCGTGCCCGGGCAGATCAAGCGCCAGCACGTTGTAGCCGTGGTGCGCCAGATAGCGGCTTTGCAGAATCCAGACGCTGTGGTCGTTGAGCACGCCGTGGATGAACACAAGGGTCGGTTTGGCGGCGTCGAACGGTTTGCCGCCGGTGTAGCAGTAGCTGGAGGCTTGGTTAACGCTGAAGTACATGGTGTGTCAATCTGCTGGGTTGTAGGAGCTGCGCCGTCGCAGCCAGGGGCGGGCGGTTAACGTGAAATACCTGCATGGCGTCCAGTAACGGCAGTGACTGCCCAGGTGGTAGCTGAAATGGGGTCAGATCCGGGCGCGCAGCGCAACGGCTCTGACCCCATTTCTGCGGGTTGTACAAAAGAAGCTGTAATTCATGCTTCGGGCTTTATTCAGATTAGCCTTTTTCAGCCGCTTTCAGGGCCCGCTTGAGGTCGTCCAGCAGATCATCGGCGTCCTCCAGACCAATCGACAGCCGGATTGTTCCCTGCGAAATGCCGGCCCCCGCCAGCGCGGCGTCGTCCATACGAAAGTGGGTGGTGCTGGCCGGGTGGATCACCAGGCTGCGGCAGTCGCCCACGTTGGCCAGGTGGCTGAACAGTTTGAGCGCCTCGACAAACTTCTTGCCCTGGGAACGCTCGCCCTTGAGGTCAAAACTGAACACCGATCCGGCGCCGCGCGGCAGCAGTTTTTGCGCCAGCGCGTGACTCGGGTGGCTGGGTAGCATCGGGTGACCAACGCGCGACACAAACGGATGATTGGCCAAAAACTCCACCACTTTTTGCGTGTTGCGCATATGTTGCGCCATGCGCAGCGGCAGGGTTTCGGTGCCCTGCAGGATCAGCCAGGCCGAGTGCGGACTCAGGCACGCGCCAAAGTCGCGCAAGCCCTCGCGCCGGGCGCGTAGCAAAAAGGCGCCGACCGTGGATTCCTCGCTGAATACCATGCCATGAAAGCCGTCATATGGCAGTGTCAGCTCGGGAAATTTACCGCTGGCGTCCCAGTCAAAACTGCCGCTATCGACCACCACGCCGCCAATCACCGTGCCATGACCGCTGAGGAACTTGGTTGCAGAGTGATAGACCAGATCGGCACCGTGCTCAAATGGCTTCATCAGCCACGGCGTGGTCAGGGTCGAATCGATCAGCAACGGCACCCCGGCGTCGTGCGCTACTGAGCTGACGGTGGGGATGTCCAGCACGTCCAGCCCAGGGTTGCCAACGGTTTCACCAAACAGCAATTTGGTGTTGGGTCGGATCGCGCTGCGCCAGCCGTCAATGTCGCCGGGCTTGACAAACGTGGTCTCGATGCCAAAACGGCGCAACGTGTAGTGCAGCAGGTTCTGGCTGCCGCCATAAAGCGCGGTACTGGCCACGATGTGGCTGCCCGCACCCATCAGCGTGGCGATGCTCAGGTGCAGCGCGGCCTGGCCGCTGGCCACCGTGATGGCGCCAATGCCGCCTTCCAGCGCTGCCATGCGCTCTTCAAGGACCGCGTTGGTGGGGTTGCTGATACGGCTATAGACATGACCCGCGCGCTCCAGATTAAACAGCGACTGGGCGTGTTCGCTGCTCTCAAAGACAAACGAGGTGCTCAGGTGGATCGGCACCGCGCGCGCACCAGTAGCCGGGTCGGGGGCAGCGCCCG
>JAQTSL010000325.1 GCA_028711355.1 Rhodoferax sp. | reverse complement strand
CCTGGGCGATCATCTCGCCCGCGTCTTCACCCAGGTAGTAGTCGTTGGCGGGGTCTTTGAATGCGGCCTCTAGCTCCAAGCGACGCTCTTTGAAGGCATCGGAGATGTACTTGAGGAACACCAGACCCAGCACGACATGCATGTACTCGCTGGGGTTGACCGCCGAGCGCAAGCGGTCAGCTGCATCCCAGAGCTGCTTGTCCAGGCTGTTGAGGAATTGTTGTTCTTCGTTGTTCATAAGGGTTGGAATGCAGTTGGAGCGATGGTAGCCCGCAAACCTAGCGTGATCATCATGCGCTGAATGGTGCAGATGACCACGCGGGCGGATGTGTCGAGCTGGTTGCTCTGCAGGTGCTGGACGATGTATTCCTCGCCAAACTTGTAGTTGTTGTAGGGCGAAGCGTAGGCGTCAAACTCTTTTTTGGTCTGGCGCGCCAGGTTGCCCCGGTCCACCAAGAACAGCACACGCCGGGCACCGCCAAACTTGATCAGGCGGTAAATGGCGCTGATTGCGGTAAAGGTCTTGCCGCTGCCGGTGGCCATCTGGATCAGGGACCTGGGCTTGTTGGCGGCCAGGGACCTTTCCAGGTTGGTGATGGCGCTGATTTGGGCGGGCCAGAGTGCATAGTGCGCGCCGCCGCTGCCCCATTCGGTAACAAGCTGGGGCATCTGCTGCAAACGGGCCAGGAAGGTGCCCGCGGTTTCCTGCGCCGTGTTGGAACCCGCCACTGCCGACAAATAGGTCAACCACTGCACCAGCAGCTCGGGGCGGAAGAAGGCGAACACACTTCTGGCGCGCGGCTGGGGGTCCAGGCCGTTGCTGAAGTGGGTTTCCACGCCAGTCGATTCCCACAAAAAGGGCAGCGGGCGCGCCCAAGCGGGCAAGGCGGTGGGAAGGCCCTGGGCGTAGCGACCGCTTTGCAGCTCTACTCCGGTTAAGGTGGCGCCTTGTTTCTTGGCCTCGATCACACCGCAGGCCTTGCCGTTCACATAGAGCAGATAGTCGGCAAAACCAAAGCCGGGGTTGAGGGGGAATTCGCGGATGGCCACGCCTGTTGACGCATGAATGTTGGCATTTGCCACGTTGCAGACGTGCCAACCGGCTGCAATTAGCAGCGCGTCGATGCTGACTCTGGCTTTTTGCTCTGGCGTCATCCGTGGGGGGCTCCTCTTGGCGCATTCTAGATCGCACGTGCCACCCTGGAAAGCTATTGACTAAATAGCTGCTAGCGCATTGCAGATAGGGGCTAGAGCCCTATTTTCTACGCAGTCAGCGCGGCGCCAGAATGGCCATGGTGAGGCGCGACACGCAACTGGGCTCACCGGCGTCGTTGACCATGTCGATCTGCCAGACCTGCGTGCTGCGGCCCAGATGCACCGGGCGCGCGGTGCCGGTCACCCAGCCGCTCTTGACGCCACGCAGATGGTTGGCGTTGATGTCCAGCCCCACCGCCTGGTGCCCGGGCGGGCAGGCAAAGTTGGCGCCAATCGAGCCCAGTGTTTCGGCCAGCACCACGCTGACACCACCGTGCAGCAGGCCAAAGGGTTGGCGGGTGCGCTCATCCACTGGCACGCGTGCGGTGATGAAATCGTCGCCAATTTCAACAAACTCGATGCCCAGGTGGCTGACCGCCGTGTTGGCGCTGGAGGCGCGCAGGATGTCGATGGAAATGGGGTGTTGCCAGATAAGCATGGTGGGTGAATGAGGTAACGTGAAAAAACCGGTTGTCATACTGGGCCACGACCCGGTATCCATGAATTGCGAACTGCATGGATTGCGGATCGGGGTCCGCAATGACAGCCATCTTTCATGCTTCGGAGTGACTTCGATGCCATGACCGCTAGAAAGAGCTTCGTTGTAGCCGCAGATCAGCCTCCAATCAGGCGAAGTCGGCTGATGCGGGTTGATCGCGCAGGTAGCTTAAAAAATCTTCGGCTCTTTTGCAGTGGACCAGATCCTTTTTGACATGATCGCGCAGCAAATAAATGCGAATTTGACTGCTGGCGATCGCCAGACCGTTTTCTGGGGCGTATTTCAGGACATGGCGCACTTTGTCTGCCACCGGGTCAAGTTGGGTAAAGGGGGTCAATATCCAAAAACTCATGCCCTCCCGAGTCATCAAGTCGGTGCTGCGAAAGGCTTTCTTCAGGCACACCAGAACCTCACCCAGCCTGATGGCGGTATCGCGAGCGTCAAAGGTCAGGTTTTGCACGTCCCGGGTGTTGTAGGTAACGTGGACCAAACCAGCTTGCATGATGTTCTCGTAGCGCTGCTCCAGCGCCAGTAACCAGTCGAGTTGCGACAAAAAAAGATCACGCGAGTGGATGTCGTCCAGAACCATGGGGGGCTCCAATTTGCAGTTGAGTTGTCAGCTTGCTTGGCCTCCAAGTATCGCATTCGATGCAGTGGGCGCTGGCGTAGCTGGTGCCAGGGGCAATCATGCCCTTTGCTGAAAGTGATCAGCCCAAAGTCGTTTTGCCAATATGGCATTTACAGTTATCAAATTGCCATATCGTTGCCATATTTAACTCACAAATGTCAATTTACATTGACAGTGCACCTTGCGACACTGGGTCTTATTCCAAGGAGACCCGTCATGATGCCACTCAGAATGCCATTGCCCCACCCCGTGACAACCCGGTTTTTCAGCGTCCAGGACGTTGCTGCGGTGATTCAGCAAATGGGCTTGCCGCACGTGTTTGAGCGCTTGGCCGAGACCATTCGCACCGATTACCTGCGCTGGAATGACTTTGAAAAATGTGCCCGCGTGGCCAACCATTCCAGAGACGGCGTGATCGAGCTAATGCCGATTTCTGACGCCAAGACTTATGCGTTCAAATACGTCAATGGCCACCCCAAAAACACCCAGGGCGGCCTGCCGTGCGTGATGGCGTTTGGCGTGTTGGCCGACGTGGCGACCGGTATCCCGGAATTTTTGAGCGAGCTCACGCTTAGCACCGCCTTGCGCACCGCCGCCATGTCGGTGGTGGCAGCGCAGGCATTGGCGCGGCCAGACAGCAGGTGCATGGCGCTGATCGGCAACGGCGCGCAAAGCGAGTTTCAGGCGCTGGCGTTTCACTACCTGCTGGGCATTACCGAACTGCGCCTGTTCGATACCGACCCCCGCGCCACCGAAAAGCTGATGGCCAATCTGGCGCACACCCCACTGCGCTTGACGGTGTGCGCCAGCGTGCGTGAGGCGGTGCGCGGTGCCGACATCGTGACCACCGTGACCGCCGACAAGACCAACGCCACGGTACTGACACCCGACATGCTGGCGCCCGGTATGCATATCAACGGTGTCGGCGGCGACTGCCCAGGCAAGACCGAACTGCACCCCGACGTGCTGCGCGCCAGCAGCGTGTTTGTCGAATACGAACCGCAAACCCGCATCGAGGGCGACCTGCAACACCTACCCGCCGACTTTGCCGTGACCGAACTGTGGCAACTGCTCAGTGGGCAAGCGCCGGGACGGGTCAATGCCCAGCAGATCACGCTGTTTGATTCGGTCGGTTTTGCGCTGCAAGATTATTCAGTGTTGCGCTTCATGCGCGACGCGGCGCAAGCGTTAGGATTGGGCCAACCGATTCAATTGATCCCTGAGCTGGTGAACCCGAAAGACCTGTTTGTTTTATTGCAAGCCGAGCCCCACGCGACAGCTACCCCCATGAACAAAACCCCTCAGCCTACTGCCCATCACACGCAGTTCAAAAAAGTGACCTTGGTGGCATGAGCACAGCGCCCGCCTCCGCGCCACGCCGCGTCAGCCTGATTGGCGTACCCACCGACATCGGCGCTGGCAGTTTGGGCGCGCGCATGGGCCCCGAGGCGTTGCGCGTGGCTGGTTTGGCGCAGGCGGTCACGCAGTTTGGCATTGAGGTCAAAGACTGCGGCAACCTGAGCGGCCCGGCCAACCCGTGGCAAGCAGCAGTCAACGGCTTCAGACACCTGACC
>JAQTSL010000324.1 GCA_028711355.1 Rhodoferax sp. | reverse complement strand
CGTTCTATTTATTTTTCGGAGACTTCTCATGTCTTACAACCTTGATTTATCTGGCCGGGTGGCGTTTATCACCGGAGCCTCAGGCGGCTTGGGCGCCCAGTTCGCGCGCACCTTGTCGGCGGCGGGCGCGGCGGTGGTGCTGGCCAGCCGGCGTGTTGAAAAGCTTAAGGAGCTGCGCGCCCAGATTGACGGTGAGGGCGGTGACGCGCACGTGATCGAGCTCGATGTGACTGATCTGGCGTCGATCAAGTCGGCGGTGGCACACGCTGAAACCGAGGTCGGGTCGATTGACATTCTGGTCAACAACTCAGGCGTCAGCACCACCCAGCGCATTCAGGACGTGAGCGAGCGCGATTACGACTTTGTCTTTGACACCAACGTCAAGGGCGCCTTTTTTGTGGCGCAAGAGGTTGGCAAACGCATGCTGGCGCGCGCCCAAGGGGCGGCACCCGGCAGTTTCACTGGCGGTCGCATCATCAATGTGGCGTCGATGGCGGGTTTGCGCGTGTTGCCCAAGATCGGTATCTATTGCATGAGCAAGTCGGCGTTGATTCAGATGACGCGCGCCATGGCGCTGGAGTGGGGCAAATTTGGCATCAATGTCAACGCGATCTGCCCCGGCTACATCGACACCGAACTCAACCACACGCACTGGCAGACCGAAGCAGGGCAAAAACTGGTACAAATGCTGCCGCGCAAGCGCGTTGGGCAGCCCCAAGACCTGGACGCGCTGCTGGTGATGCTGTGCTCTGACCAAAGCCATTTCATCAATGGTGCGGTGATTTCTGCCGATGACGGTTTTGGCGTTTGATAAGGTTGCCGGACCTGCGCGCCTGCCCTGGGTGGGGGTCGCCGCCGGTCTGGGCGCTGGTGCCCTGTGGGGCATGGTGTTTGTGGTGCCGCGCATGACGGTGGGTTTGTCGGCGGTGGACGTGACTGCCGGGCGCTTTATGAGCTTTGGCCTGATTGCCGCCTTGGTGATGCTGCTGCGTCGTCGAACTCACACTTGGCCTACGCCGCGTCAGGCGCTGACCGCACTGGGGTTCAGTACGCTGGGTGCCACCGGTTATTACCTGTTGCTGGCGCTGTCGATTCTGGCGTGTGGTGTGGAGGTGCCCACGCTGATCATCGGCACGATCCCGATCTGGGTTATGTTGCTGGGCAAACCGGCTGGACTGAAATGGTCAGCCCTGTGGCCGGGGCTGGTGCTGACGGCTGCGGGGTTGGTGCTGATGATGCAGGTGACGTTGACCAACGCCGTGGTGCTGCCGGGCGCTGGCCAGGATTTTTGGTGGGGCGTGCTGTTGGCGCTGGTCGCCATGGCCAGTTGGACCGCGTTTGCGCTGCTGAACGCGGCCTGGCTCCAGCGCCACCCCGATGTCAGCGCCCTGGAGTGGGCCAACTGGCTGGGTGTGGCCACTGGCCTGGGTGCGCTGCTGTTGTGGCTGCTCGCAGGTAGTGAGCCAAATCAGCTTCTGGCGCTTGACAATAAAGCACTGATAGCTACTGTTTGCATAGTGACTGGCTTGGGTGCCGGTTGGGCTGCCAGTATTTTGTGGAACACCGCTAGTCGCCACTTGAGTCCAAGCCTGTGCGGCCAGTTGATCGTCAGCGAAACGCTGTTTGCACTGTTCTACGCCTCTGTCTGGGATGGTCAGTGGCCGTTGCCGGCGCAGTGGCTGGCGGCGTGCTTATTCACAGCGGGTATCGTGATGTCAGTCAGGGCGCATCGATGATCCAGTGGCACCGTCGCAATTTTGGCCGTGGTGGGCTGCGCCGCTGGTTGCAGGCGCCGGGTTCGCTCAGTGCACGGCTGGCCGCTACTGGCAGCCAGTTTTCAGTGCAAGTGCTGACGCAAGGGCATCAGGCTTTGAGCGTCGATGAGGCGCGTGCATTGGGCCAGCGCCAGCAACGCAAAGGCTATGCGCGCGAGGTTGTGTTGCGCGTCGATGGCGTGGCACGGGTGTTTGCCCGCAGCGTGACGGCGCATACCGATTCGCTGGCAGCCTGGCGCTCGGTGCGGGGCTTGGGCACACGGCCGCTGGCTGACGTGTTGTTCAAGCGTTCTGGCATCACCCGCGCGCCGCTGGCGTTTGCCAAGCTGATGCCGGTTAACACCTTGCAGCGCCGTGTGGCGGCGAGCTGGCAGAGCGCCACCGGCTCGGCTGTGACCGCGCGGGCGCTATCTGCACGCCGGTCGGTGTTCGTGCGCCGCAACGCCACCTTGCTGGTCATGGAGGTGTTTGTGACCGACAGTTGGTGCTGGACGCCAGCGGCCGAAAAAGTTAAAACAAGTCATCGGAGACGTACATGAAACTGTTGATTCCAGAGCTTAAAAAGCAGGTCTTCGAGCTGGTGATCCCGATCCGCTGGGGCGACATGGACGCCATGGGCCATGTCAACAACACCAGCTATTTCCGCTACATGGAGACGATCCGGCTGGACTGGATGCGCGCCGCCAACGCGATGCCCAACCCGCTCGGCGTTGGGCCGCTGATCGTCAACGCGTTTTGCAATTTTTACAAGCAGCTTGAATACCCGGGCGACGTGCTGGCACGCCTGCATACCAGCGACGCGGCGCGCACCACGTTTGAAACCTGGACCACGCTGGAGCTGGTGGGCGAACCCGGCATGATCTACGCCGCCGGTGGCGCCACCGCGATCTGGGTCGATTTCCCGAAGCAAAAGGCAATCGACCTGCCGCCGTGGCTGCGTGAGGTGGTCAGCCTGTAATCAGACGGCAAAGTGGCCGCTGGCAATCATGCGGTCGATTTCCGCCTCGGCCTGTAGCCAGTCTGCTTGCGGGTTGCCCGGGGTGAAGCCACGGCGTTCGGCAATATAGAACGCAGCAACCGATACACAGTGGTTACGTTGCTCGATGCTCATGGCCGGGCGTGGTGCAATAGACGCTTTCATCACGGTGGGGGCGTCACTTTTCTTGTTAATTGCTTTTTTGGCTGCGACCGGTTTTGCCGCGATCTGCTTAACAGTAGCGGTTTTGGCGCTGGCTAGCGCAGTTGCTGCTTTGATTGGCGCTGGTTTGACGGTTGATTTTGCAACTGTTTTTGCTACAGGGGTCGCCTTTTTGGTCGTGGTAGCCATGGCATATTTCCTTAAAGTTGATGGTTTCAATTTTCGCACCGGTTGGACGTCTCTGAACACCTGTAGGTACCTGTATTTGAGTTGGATGGACCGCCCGTTACACTGAGCCGTGACCGAGTTTTGAAAAATGGAGGCCATGATGAAGTTGCGTAGCTTGTTGCTAATACTGGTTTTGGTGGCCGTTGGTGGCTTTACCGCGCTGAACTGGTCGGTCATCCTGACGCCCACCGCGTTGAATTTGGGCTTGGCCGATATTCAGGCACCGCTGGGCCTGATCATGCTGGGGTTGGTGATCTTTCTGGTGGCGTTTTTTCTGGTCTATGTGCTGTACCTGCAAACCACCGTTTTGTTTGACACGCGTGCCAACGCCAAAGAGCTACAGACCAACCGCAAATTGGCCGACGAAGCCGAAGCGTCGCGTTTTACCGAATTGCGCCATTACCTGGAGGCGGCATTGACCAAGCTGGCCGAGTCTGACAAAGCAGCGCAGGCCGCTGTGCTGGTGCGCCTGGAGCAACTCGAAAAAAACCTGGCGCTGGCGGTCGAGCAGTCGGGCAATTCGGTGGCTGCGGCGGTGGCCGAAATGGACGACCGACTCAAGGGGTAGCTTTTTTTGCGGGTGATGTGCCTTATCGACACGTTGTCATGTTGAACCCGCACGGCGACTGGCTTTGGCGGCCTCCTCATGCTGGAGTACCAGAAATCGTCGGCCGCCAAAGCCAGCCACCGCGCTGGACAGTAACGTAAAAGCGGTTTGGAAAAGTGGTTTGATGCAAAAGTGCTTAGCCGAATGGGCCCCACAGGTGAGCGCCGATTTCTGGTACTCCAGCATGAGGCACTCGCCTGTGGGGCCCGTTC